>JBJMFM010000195.1:0-8881 GCA_045808425.1 Nitrososphaeraceae archaeon
CTCTATGATATGCTTACGCATTTAGCAGAGAGGATGAATGCAGCTAATGCAATAGCCATTCTATCGCAAAGCTTATCAGAAGAAAGATCTATGGCTGATTGGATTAAAACCAATATGCCTGATATGATTGCACAACTTTGGCCTGAAATTGAGGCTTCTATTGCCACAGTAGAAGGAGAATAATAATAACCATTGTAACAAAGACTGCAACAGCTGTGTGGTAATAGAATAATTTGCTACATGAATAATTTGCGGCTTTTTGCTATAGCTGACATTAATAAGAGAGAAAACAGAGAAATGGGGAGCAAGAGAGATAACCTATCTGTAAAGTTAGCTAATCGTAAGTTAGATTGATTTGGGACAAAAAGACTTACGTCGATTATTAGTTGGGTTTTGGAAAAATCTTGATAATAAGAATTATTAGTTCGGTACTCTTTGCAGCAACGACCGGAATAGCTAGAATACTAACTACTCCATCAAGAAGAAGCACCAGGAACTATTCTATATAAACTCCCTTGAAGAGTAAGAATATACAAATATCCATCATCAGGTCCTATCTGCATATCTGTAATTACACCAAATCCTTGTCCGATTGTTACTCCTGGCTGTTGCGTCATGTCATGTGGAGTATTTGCTATTTTGTCTGCAAGTGGACCGCCTAACAATAATCCTGTTCTATCTTCATCTAACTTGAAATTGTAAAGACGACCATAATCTACATCTCCCATAAATATAGTGTTTTGATATTGTTGTCCTAATCTATCAGAGTTGAGGAATTTAAGTGCAGTTGGAGCAATTGTTTGAAGCGATGCAAATTCAGGTGCTCTATATACTCCCTTGCCTCCAAAGCTCACCAAATATTTAGGAGGATTATTACTATCATCTCCAATAGCAGGCCCTGGTTTAGATCCTGTCTTCCATATTCCTGCCACTTGTGACCATCCACTATTGAATCCTGGATTAACCAAATTGATTTCATCTCCAAAAGTATTACCATTCTCTGTATCCCATAAATTACCAGTTAGAGGATCAAAATCCATTCCAAAAGTATTACGCATACCATATGCATAGTACAATGCTAACGGTATAGTATTGCCAAGAGGAGGATTGTCTGCTATTTGACCATCCTGTGTAACTCTTAATATACCACCAGTTCCATCAGGTACTGTACCATTAGGATTATTCTCAGACTGGCCTCTGTGACCTCCAACATCACCAATACCAAGATATACATTATTGTCCGGACCAATCAGTACTTTGCCACCATTATGGTTCTTCTCAGTACCTGCTCTTTGTGGTGGTGGAGAAGCTGGAAGGTCTAAAAGTAATAGTGGATTTGTTAGTTTATTGTTATTTAAATCTAGATCATATCTGTAAAGACGATTTCCTGCTGGTTGTATAGTGTCTAATCCGCGAGTGCCCGTATTGGCACGAGTGGAATTATCAGTACCAGTACCAGTAGTAGCACCAGTAGTAGTATTAGTAGGAGTAACTTTAGAGATAGGTGCATCATCACCATCTTTTCCTCCACCAGATTCAGTATAGTATAGGAATACATGACGAATATTAGTATTACCATCACTATTACCATTATCATTTGCTATAGCAATTCCAAGCAGTCCTCTTTCAGCTTGATTAGCAACATTAACATCTAGCAAAGGTTGTGGAAGTATTTTGCCATTTACTATTCTATGTACCTTACCTGTGTTCTTCTCTAATACCAAAATGTCATTTGGTCCTAAAAATGCCATGCTAGTCGGATCGTCAAATGCTCTGTAGACTACTTGTTCCACTTTTAGATTAGGATCATTGAGTGTTGGTCCTACTGGTGAAGGACGAGCTCTAGTGTTTTTTGTTATAGGAGGTGGGGGAGGATTGTCATTAGAGCGATTGGAAGCAGTAGGGAAATCAGAAGAAGGAGAAGTAGAAGCAGGAGGAGGAGGAGGATTATTATCATTAGGAATAATACCCGGGAATTGAATGTTAGTAATAGTAGCAGCAGTATTGAAATTAGAATGAGAGTAAGAAGAAGAAGCAGCAGGAATAGCAGCTGCAGCTTGAACTATCTTTGATATTGCTGGTGATGATGGTGACGATGATAATAATATGTTGCTATCATATGCAGATATGACAGTGATTAATATCAAGAATGTTAGTGCGCATAACAATGGGGATGATGGAAATGACATTATGGATTGTAAATATAGCATCGAAATATAATTTCCATTATCAGTATATCTCACTTATTAACGTAACAACTAGAGAATTTAAGAAGATAATTCTTCTCTTAGAATACGGTTTCGTTATGGTCCAACTGACTAATCAATTAAGCCAATAACCAGACATATCTATTCTAATATTATATGAAATATTCATTATTTTGAAGAAAGCATATCACTGTCTGAATTTGTCAGTAACAACTAGATCGTATTACCATTATTTCAATGCAATTATCTCTCTGTGATTCATATATGCAACATCAATGCTTGTTAACTGGTCGTTACGCCAAGTATTCTTTGCTCCACCCCAAGTATGAGGGATATTGTATTTTGGTCCTTGACCAGTATGAGTGAATTCGAAATACTTTTTCCATCCATCATTTTTTGGTTTACCTGTATTTAGATCAATTGGGTCCTCATTGAAGTATGTAATGATATCACGTGCACTTTGGTCTGGTCTTACCATACTTACTACTTTGCAGCCAAACCATCTATCACCTAAAGGTTTGTATGTGTTGTATAGTTTGACAGTATGACCATGCTCATAATCTGGATGTGTAAATTCAAAAGTTAATGTATTGATCCTAGAAGGGTCATAATACCAGTTCACATTCCAGCATGAGGCCTCATCATTCCCTGGACTTCCAGCAGTATGTTGGCCACCACCAAGTTTTGCCGATATAGCGTTTGTATTGTTTAAAATTCCGTTTGGTCTGCAGATAAAGGTCCATTCGCCGTTTTTAAGGTCGTTTGGCCTTGTTAACCAACCCATTTCTTGAGCACCATTTATCCAGTTGTATTTCTGTTTATCTTCATCTGTTCTGTCTTCTGTAAATACATGAATACGAACTGTATTGCTTCCGTCTCCTATACCAGGATTATGGCTGACGAATTTAATGAATTTAAGACCATTTTCTTGCTTGAGCTCAAGTCCTCCAGTGTCGCTTACATCCAACCTTATATCTTTGGATGGAAATAGAGTTGGGTCAAATCTGTATGAATATCCACCTGGCTTTGGTGTTGCCATCATAAGTATACCATCTTCATCTAACCTTCCTAATGCTGTTGCTGATGACGATAATAACGATCCAGTAGCTACATATCTTTGAGATGTAGCATTTGTTCCTGCTGCTACTGCTGTAGTAGCAGTATCATTTCCAAATAAATTATTGATAAATCCAGCACGATATGCAAAATAGCCTATAGCACCAGCTCCTAACAATCTCAGAAATTGCAAACGAGATATCTTGCTTCCTCGTTCTGTCTCAGAGCTTTTCTTGTGCATATTTGACCTCTTATATTTATATTAAAAGACGAAGTAAACTACATACGCTAGCAATTTTTTATATATATAGCTTTATAGATGCTTATATAGTAAGGAAATACTACTTTTAGCCATCGATATTTCACTTATGTCTACTCTATGGTGTATAAACCATCCATACTCTTATAATTTGACGCTAAAACAACGAGAATCAAAAGCCTTGCTACTCGAGTAATTACTTTTGTATGTCCAAAATTAATATTGATAATATATATTAGTTGCGTGATAGGGATGTCTTCAAACCGCTGATCAAGGAATCAATAGAACTAAGCTTCCATTTATGCATCTAGTCGATCGGCACCAAGTCTGGGTTCTGTTATGTCGTTGTGATCAAAGAATTAATATTCTGGGCCTCTGGCCGCGTTATTGCCTGGGCTGTGACTCCACACATCTATTATCGCATTATCTATCTTCTATTTATATGGTAATGCAGCTGCTATCTGTGTTAATGCAGATGTTACTTGATTTAGATTCTTTCCAGAGCTTGTCAATACTAATAATACCTGTTGAGGATCCCCTCCAGATTGTGAACCTGCTCCACGCAGACTTCTAAATGGATATTGATTGTCAATTGTAAAACCTTGACTCTTTAACTCTGAAATGGTTTTGTCAAGTAGCTTTGATGGGACCATAAGTGTAGTTATAGTGTCGATATTATTATTAGGTACTCCTGTTCCTGTAGATGATGAGGTTGCAGCAGTAGTACTATTAAAAGTAGTGGTAAGTGGTTGGTTTACAACAGTTACTGTTCCATTCATTTTATAGTTTGGCCACATCTTGTCATAGCTTGGTCCTGAGTAAGCAAAAGTACCTACATTATTAAATGTAAATGGTTTTGAAGCATTAAAGTTATCAAATCGACCGCTATCGTATACTGTGTTCTTTGTATTATTATCGACTAAAGTTATAGTGTGATGATGACCTGCATCTGCATTAAACCATACTACTGTAGTACCAACATTTACTACTGCATTTTGTGGGATATATGGCTGATTGATAACTCTTAAATCCTTTTTAGTTCCGATAGGGTCTTCATGTCCTTCATTTGGAATTAATATTACAAGGTTTTTGTTATTCTTTCCAAGAACTATTGTCTGTGTTTGGTAAATATTAGATCCATGTATGTTAGGTTGTTCTTGTCCTTGTTTCTGCAGTTGTGATTGGTTTTGTGCTAGGACGCTATGTGGTATCAGAAACGATAATGATAGTAATGATGATAATGATAATGTCAATACTGCTAAGAGAAGAAATGATGAGTGAATTGGTAAATGAAGTATTGCTTTTACATTATTTGTTGATGCCCGGATCTTATTAATTTCATTCATGTTGATCACGGTATAGAGTTGAATAGAAATAATAAAGATTTTAGATCATTATTAGGATATTTTCTTTATAACGATAGAAATCTTTTCTAAAATTACTACTAGTCAGTTCTTACCTAAATTATTGTAGAAAAGTTCAATAGAATATGACTTAATTATCCGTTCTAGAACTCATTTCATTTTTCAACTTCTCTAGAATTGTTGCATTCGCTAGCCTACGACACATCGGTTATCTCCATTCCTCATTTGATGTTGACTACAAGTTCGTTCCCAAGAATGAAAGTATTAGATATGGTTCGGACACTACGATATCTCTTGGCATTAATGGAACCTGCTGTTGCTCAAGACAAAGGAGCACTGGTACTATATGACTCATTTGACCACCCATATGACCATCTATTTGACCTATTTGACCAAAATGTAATAGTTATAAATTATATAGAATAATGTTATATAATTACCTGAGTCTCAAATCTCTAGTGATACAGCAATGGTTCAAGGAAGCCCACGGAACGCTATTGCTTCTGCAAACAGCCTTAGCTCAGGAGCAGTTAGGAACATTGTTATTGAGTGGAGACACAACTTGATTTGCCGCTGATGATGAACTAAGGGAATTTTAAAAAAGATTTCTAATGTTCATGATAAAACTGATTAATAAGGTAGGGGTGATAACAAGAGTAACGGTTGGGAAAATATTGTTATGAACGCGTATAATGGTGATAGAACGAGCTTAAAGGGGCCCAGAGAAATAATTATTTTTGTAGCTGTTGCTGTTTTTGCGATATCTCTTTATGCTATTTGGTCACCTATGATTTTTTTCCCAAACGTTTATGCATATAATAATCCAGTAAAGATGACAGAACAGAAGAGCTTTGTAGATTCTAGTGGCAATTTGAATATTATAGGCGTAGTGAATAACGTTGGCAGGATCCCAGTGGGAGTGACAGTTGGATTGAATACGACAACAAGTATTGATGATTCAAAAGCGGGAAATACGACAGCTTTTATCAAACAACCCATTTATGGTAGAATCATCTATCCTTTTACTGGTGCTCCATTTAAATTTGTAATTACACCTAATCAAGTAGCTACAAGCAAGGCATTTATTGTCAATGTAAAGCAAATTTCAGTGCCAAATTGGAACGTTTTATCGCTAAATTACTCCAATATGCCGGTAGGAAAAGACGGGGCGCTTGTTGGAGTGGCTAAGAATATAGGTTCATTCGACTTACATGATGTTAGTGTATATGCCTCTGCACACAGTCGTAATGGGACACAAATTGATTCTGTAAAGAGCAATGTAATTCCAGTCATAAAGCCTGGCCAACAAACAGCATTCAGTGCTAAACCTGACCCTGCTGTAAGGTCAAGTGTATTCTATTATAGTTGTGCTGGTATGGATCTGGATGCTCCAATAACTACCCTTGACATAGGAAAAGGTCAATTCATTCCATATGACTTACGTGCTCTAGCACGTGTTAGTGACTTAAAGTATGATAATGCTGTTGATAGCATTAGGTTTGCAATAAAATATTATAGCAATATTGGTGGACCCGTGAGTCTAAAAATACCCCAGACTTCAGAAAAACAATCTGTATCTGTTATAATGGATGGAACCTTGTATAAGAAGGCGTCAGTCAAAATGAATGGAAAAACAGTATTTATAGACTTTTTCGTGCCACCTGAAGATCATAATATTCAGATTAAAGGAGTTAGGGGGCCTGAACAGCTCAACACCACTTGATTTTTTCATTCAAAACTGAAAAACAAAAATGAAAAGGGAGAGACCAGTTGTTCTTAACAACTCAGTCTATTGTATACCTTCGACTGGCTCGCATTATGACGCTGCTTGTACGGGGCTTTTAATGACTGGTTACCAGCCTTCACATGCCAGGTATTCCAGTTGCTGAGCCACCGCCACCTTCAGCTGCAGTTGGTGCTGCTGTTTGGTTGCTACTAGCACCACCGCCACCAGCTGCTGCTGTTTGGTTGCTACCAGACGTCGCTGGCGGCATTCCACTAGCCGGTGGAGCTACACTGGAGCTACCCTTTGGAGGTACCCATGTACCGGCAGGATGGTCAGTTGCGGTTGAGTTATCCACTGCTAATACAGCGAATGCTCCGCCTTTCACTACACCTGCCAAGGAATGGGTCACACCCACATAGAGGCCAGGCGATGGAAATACAGATTCGATTACTGATGCTGATCCTGGTGGAATAGTCCATGTTTCATCATTCTGATCCACAGTACCGAAGTTGCCACCCACCGAACCGTCACGTACGGTAATTATTCCGCCAATGATATGGAATGAAAGAAAATCATTGGGACCTCCATTGACAATATACCATCTAGTTAGTTCGCCAGGCTTGACTTTGAATACTTCTGCATTCTTATTAAGCTCTAATTTAACAACTTGCCCAATTGCTGGTGCATATTTGAACGCCATACCATTCGTTAGCTCCAAATCTGCTTGGTCAGTCGCGAATTTGGCTATATCAAATGAACCTGTTCCATTAACGGCTTGGAACAATCCTTTGTCTTTAGTATTGTAAATTTCACCAAATGCTACATAGAACTCCTTTGCTTGTTGCTCGTTTGTTGGATGTACTACAATACCACCATACATGCCATTAGCAATATGTTCCCATATCCCATTAAGAGCGTCAGCGCTGCAATGATAGAAGAACACTCCTGAATAAACACCCTGCAGTGTCCATGTCTTTGATTCACCTGGTTTTACTGGACCTGAATTTGCCTTGTCAGCACCAAATCCTGCATGGAAGTCCATGCTGTGGACCAATTTGCCATCATTTCTTAGAGTAACTTCTAGTGTGTCTCCCTGGTCAATTGCAATGACCGGGCCTGGAATGGTGCCATTAAAGACCATCGCATTATATTTTACGCCACCGGGATGAAGTGCATTATCTGGGGCTACCTGTACCTCTTTTTCACTTGCTATCAATAGAACCTTTTTAGTTTTTGCTGTAGACGCCTGTGCGTGTGCTTGCTGCGAAAACTTTCCTGTAAAAACAGGACTAAAAATAAGCCCTGCAAGAAGAACGCCTATCACTACGCCTACAATGACGACCTTGTTCATCGAGACAAAGGGAAGTAGATTTGACTATTAAAAACTTTCTATATTATATATTATTACTGTGTTTTAGCGTTGATTATTAATATTATATCTTTCAGATACCATGTATAACAAATATTGTGATTAACTCCTAATATGCGTGATAATCTATCTTATGTTGCTTTAGTTTTTTTAATGTCGCAAAGCGAGTAAAGCATTTTTCACAAGTCCACCTGTTTTCTTTTGCTTGCTCGTATCTGACGAATGTTTGTGATCCTGTTTCATATAGCCCTGTTTTATTGTTATACCTCACACGGGTGTGATTAACTTTATTCTTTAGCTTCATATTGCCTTTCAAATGTTTGCCGGGTACACTAGCGGACAATAAGGTTAAAAGATAAGAACTTAATTTCATGCTTTAACTTTGTTAAAAATATTTTCACAAACATATATTTCAGGAAAATCTGAAATATAATATTGAGGCAGGAACGTTTCGCTTACATAGAATAAACAACCTGTACGATGGGTTCTCAAAGATCTAATGATGTATATTCCGTTAGTACTATTGCGTGCACGTGAGCTTGTAAAATAATAATGATTGCCATTATTATAAAATACTCAAGGAGATTCTTGGGATCCTCGTCTTTCCTCTAGCGTTAGCTTAACTCTTTGATTATGACCGTCTCTAAAAACGTATAGACTCACACTATCTCCAACTGATTTCGTTGACTCAATATAAATTGCAATATCATCAATTTTTCTCACCTTTATTTTATCTATTTGCTCAATCCAAGTCCGCTGATAATGCCTGCTGTCATGGAACCCGATAGACCAAACGGATTGCCTATAGCTGCTAGTTGTTCACCTACATCTACGCTTGCGGAGTCCCCCAATGGCAACGGAAGGAGTGTATTTTTCAGGAGGTCTTGTACATATAGTACT
>JBJMFM010000196.1:0-7991 GCA_045808425.1 Nitrososphaeraceae archaeon
GTGAAAGAGTACTAGAGTTAACTTCACAGGGATATTCACAAAGACAGATAGCTACTATGTTACAGGTTTCAAATGGAACTGTAGCAAATGACCAGATACTTCTAAGACAGAAGGCAAAAGACAATATCAGAGAATACTTAGACAAGATTGCCAGATGAGTATGAAAGAGTTATGACAGGAATAAATTCGATATTAAGAAAGAGTTGGACTATTTCAGAGCAAGCAGAAGATAATAAGGAAAAGATACAGGCATTGTTATTAGCTAAAGAGTGCTATTCTATGAAACTTGAACTACTTACTAACGCTACTGTGGTAGATGATGCTATCAGGTTTGTAGCAAAGAAATCTGATGGGAATGCAAAGAAGTATTCATCAGATGATAGGGATGAAGATGACATGAAAGGAGAATCAAAAGAACCAGATTATGATGAAGATGAAGACCAGCTAGAAGAAAGGCAAGAAGAGGAAACTGAAGAGATAGCAACAACAACAAACCAGGTTTTTAGAGGTCAAAAAATATTTAGATGAAGATTGATTATTTTATTTGGTCATTTAGTAGTAGTAGAGTTAGACGAAGAAGAATATGATGATGAGGGCATAGAAGTAGGTGAAATTAGCAGCACTACTACCATAAACTAAGAAAGATATAGCACAAAGAGAAAGTATTGTAGCTATTGCTATTGTTATTTTCAATACGCATAATGATATAAACCACCTATTTAAGCAGCAAGCAAAGTAAAATCTAAAGCTAACTCTAATGTAATAGAGAGATAGATAGTGACATTCAAAGACCTAAGGAAAAGAGTTGTTTCAGAAACAGCACAACAACAGAAGCAATCTAGGCTATTTGAAGGGTTGCAAAATAAACCCTTTTGGATTTGGAATGTTGAAGAACACAAACTCGAGGATATCAGAACGAATGGAGACAGCTGCTTTAATCACATTATTGGACTACCTCAGAAGGATGGAAATGATAAACCTCTCTGTGACTAAAATAATATTTGATTCTCTAGTTACTCAGGATGGTAACGTTAATCCTCACAATACTTATCAGGTGTGAAGAGCTATGTGCTGCTGTTATACCTCCATGTGCTCCCAGATCCCAATGTTTGTTTTATCCCAAGATAATTGACAAAATCTGGGATATTTTTGGTTTGAAAATAAACTGATCCTGGGCCTGTGATTTCAGTAACAAGCCCTTCTCCCCCAAGGATTGTAGTTTTCAGCCCACCAAATTTCATTAGGTCTGGAGTCCTTTGGCTTTTTCTCAAGATTACAAATTGATTTTGTAATCTATAGGTCTTATTTCAATCTCTTGGGCGAATATAAAAATGTACTTCAAGCGTCATATAGCATACAAGTGAACAAAACCTATATTTTTGAAGGTGCTGTTGTTGGCAGCCCATTTGTATATATTTTCTAGACTGAGCAACTATCTATGTATTTATTATAAATTTTATTATAAATTTGCCGTGGCTACATCAATTTTTACATACTTATTTGTATTCTTTTACATATGTACGGCCTGTTACCGACGAAGTAACTTCAGTTCTTGTTATATGAACACCCATACCCTTGATATCCTCGTTATCGTCGGGATCAAATGATTTTGCTGATGCTTCTGATCCTGTGGCCTGTTCAAAATACTCGCGGCCTAATTTTGTACCGTAAAGATTATCCCTGTTTGCAACATGTATTGGTTAGAAGATTACAGGCTTAGATTTTGCAGTATTATTATCATAACATGAATTTCTTTATCTTTACTATGGTTTGAATAGTTAGTTCTTCTTCGTTCATGCTAGGTCGCTAACTAACTATACCTTTTATGTATTCTTAGGTGATGCTAACGACACCAAATTGGTGAAAGGTTTTTAAATTTTAGAACTCCGATTATTTTACTAATATGTCTTTACGAGTAAGATTAAGACGTACAAGAACATAAAGAATTGGTAACTGAGCTGCGGATTGCTACTTGAGATGAATATTATTAATTTCGAAAAACGTATTATAACCTTCTAGTTTAATACGGCATATAGTTATAGCTGTTGAAGTTCAGACACGCAAAGCAATCTGATAAAGAGGATGTTTTAAGATTCTGTACTAACACATTTGAATGGGGCGATTACATCGAAGAGGTATGGGATGTGTGGTATTCTGATCCTAATGGTTATTTAATGATAGCAGAGAAAAACGAGATGATAGCAGCGGTTTCTCATGCGTATGTATGTCCCAATAGAAATAGAATATGGTTGGAAGGTATCAGAGTTAATCCTGATTTCAGACGCAGATCAATTGGAACTGAATTGATAAAGAAAATGGTACAATATGGTAAGGAACAAGGAGCTCAAGAAGCAGCTGGTCTAGTATCAGTAAAGAATGTAGCCTCACAGGCAATGATGGAAAAAAATGGTTTTGTAGTGACATCTAGATGGATTTATTGCAATAGTTCTACAAATGTACACCAAGAACCAGACAATGGCCAAGCAAAAATTGCTACATTGAAAGATAAGGAAGTAATGCGTAGTTATCTTAAGCAGTCTCAGATATTTAGAGCAGCAGCAGAGAACTATGCGCATTTATGGAGATGGTATCATCTCCATCTAGATTCTGACGTCTTGCAGAATCTAATTGATAATAGGAAGATAATCATCATGACTAATCATGATCATTCAATAATACATGGGCTTATAATTATTAATAAAAACTACAATAATATGTTTCAAATAGGATATATTGATGCTGTTGATGTACTAACCTTAAAGCATCTAATCACCTTTGTCATTAATTTGGCATACTCCGAATTAAGAGAAAAAAAATCTGAGACACTACAAATGTTCGTTCCTCAGACATCGTTTCTACAGGCTGCCATGACAGATCTAGAAATAAACCAATATGGGCACTTCCTGCTATACAGAATGGAATTTTAGAGCAATAATCTAGCGTTTTTTATAACGTTATACGGATCAGAGTCATATACACAAAAGTTGTATGTATGCATCCATTGCAACCATGAGAAAGTAGTAAATCACTATTTCGGAGTGAGGGATTAGCCGAAATGATTAGGCAAGAACAGAGGGGAAAACGAATGTATGCTTTCCAGGAGAAGGAGGCTTTTACAAGAGCCACCAGTCACCAGATACTGCCTTGGTAGGACCTGCTGAGGCTCCAAAAAGATTCTTTCGTGGTAATACTACTACACTAAATATCGGTGATTGGGTCTGGTATTAAGTCCCGTATCTTTAATCCTGGTGACCTGAACACCAGGCAATTTAGCTCATTACTTATCTATGCTGTTATTCTCATCCTTTTCTCTTACCCTAACTTCAAAAATTTCGTCTTCTCCTGCATCTACGTCATAATCTTCCGATACCACATCATCCTTTTTTTGCTTTGCATCTAAATATTGCCACAACTCAGATAACGAATTCTTTACCTCATTTGCTTCTTTGCTGATAAACTTGTTGGTATCAGGAGGCGAGAATGTAAAATAATTCGCCAAATCGCTGTTAAGGTACACCCAATCCTTGACTAGATGTGCATCTCGAAAATACTTCTGCACGTCTGACTGATGATCCTTTATTGCACGTATTACTATTTCGGATAGAATATTTGTTGCAAGGTCGTCTAAGTTAACATAGTTAATCTAAAATTAATAACTCAAGGAATCATATCTGCATGCATAGTCGAATAGGCAACTGCGTTATTCTGTCTTCTGTTTGTAACTTCAAAGTAGATATTACCAACCTTTCTGGATTTATATTAGTTTAGTTACTTGTTTATACTGTTCCTGAACTATCTTATTTAGACTCATTAGTGAAAACGGTTTTTTAATAAAAGCATCCACCTTCAGATTTGGCAAGAAATTTGACAGCTCGTTATCCTTGATTTCAAAAGCACTCATAAGTATTATCTTGACTTGTGGATTGATTTTCTTTACCTGCTTTACAAATTCATAGCCATTCATACCTGGCATTCTAATATCAGAAATGACTATGTCATGATCTTCGGAATTTGAATTAAAATGGTCTAATGCTGCAAATATATCTGTAAAGGCACACAGCTTGAATCCATGCATCAGCAACCATCGTTGAATTACACTAAGAATGTCGTTCTCATCATCAACTACCAGAATAGATCTATTATTACCGACATTTAGCTCCAAATCCCTTATTCAGCATTAGGGTTGATCACCTTAGCAATTATAAGGTATTAGGTAACAATGTTAATTGAGAGTCAGATTATTGCTAGTCATTAGTCTCTTATGCTAAAGCCGAGTTTTTGTTTCGAACTTTGTACCGTCATAACTTTTGTCCTCAGTTCACTTTACTCTATGGTGTAGGAACTATCGAGGGGGATTGTGTTCCTGTTGTCGTATTTGCTGTTGATGATGTTGTATTTGTGGGCGTAGGTGGAATGCCACATATCTTTGATTCAGTTGAGTTAACGAATTTGAGCTTTGGGTTACTAGGATCACATATTGCTGCTTTTTGTTGTGGTGTTAATGATGATGTGATATTATTTCCTTGGCCTTGAGCAATACGAAAATTTCCAAATTCTGTTAGTGCTACTGATAATATACTTGCAGCAAGAATTATAGTTATAGATATAATGCTAATAGATGGTATACGTAAAGCAATCATCGCCATATTCTTGTTTCGTCCTGATAGTGGCAAAACAGATTAATTTTAAAAACCTTGGTTAACTTAGTTATCTAAAATTAATAAATCAAGGAATCATATCTACATGTTACATCGAATAGGAAAACCCCCTTGTCTCGTACCGTCTACTTCTATGCGCTAGCTGCGGACAATATGCAGATGGACGGTACGGGATATAATGTTAAACATAAATAAACAAAAGTCTCAAAGACATTCAAAAAATCTGAGTTAACATAGTTAATCTAAAATTAATAATCCCATCAGTATTATCATATTAGGTAACAATAAAGAAGTAATAAGAAATGCCTTGTAAAGGAATATGTATTCGTCATAAAGCTTCGGGTCGTTACGCTACTGGCAATAAACGTTGCCAACAATGTAATTTATTTATAAAATGGGATGAACTATGGTGTCCTTGCTGCGGATATAAATTAAGAACAGGACCAAGACATTTTAAGTTTAAGACAAAATTGAGAAAACAAAGAGCAATAGAAGAACAAGCTAAAAAAATAAGAATATTATATCGTCTGCAGACTGTCTGAAGAAGAGATCAGAGAAAGGAAGGAATGAGGAATAGACATAATCTTTGTATAGAATAAAATGATAACATTATAATATTTTTCATAGCAAATAGACATAATAGAACTGCAGTATGATGATAAAATATTATTTCTATTTAGCTATTGCATTCATTACGGTTTTTGTTGCTGCAATATTTACAATATATAGAGGCCATATGGTCGGTGCTGTTGCACAAATAGAATCTAATTCAACTTCCACAATATGCATTAATGGTAAGTGTAATACAACAACTACAATTTGTATAATTAATCAACTATGCCATACTGTTAGATCAAATTCTACTAATGCAGGCAATAATAATTCAACCGACGATAATAATAATAATGTAATAACTACGCCTTTCTCTCAAGGAACAATTTGATCAAAATAACAATGAGATGTAGATGCATTGGCATAGATAGATAATGAGTGAGTGAAATCAAATAATCAGAAACAGCACCGGAGAGGGGTTCAATCATTAACTAATCTAACCCTCTCTCGATGCCTATGTTGTCAGGAACTACAGTATTGAGCAACTGATACTGATAATATTTAAGAGCTGTTGGAAATTTATCTATACTTCTCTGACACATTATTCAGCCAGTCCATCCCAGTCTAGTGTTTCAATATATAATATTGCAGCTTATCAGGTTATTTTCTAACTGATAATCTCAAATGAGTACTTCTGCTGATACTACTAACACTAAAAGGTTGTTGACTTTGCTGAGAGGTTTAGATACATGCTAGATGTTCAAATAAACAGATATAGAATAGATATGCAGAAGTCAAATACCCATGTAGATAAAGATAGGTTAATGATTAAGATACAGACATTAGAATGGGTTCAAGGAAATATACAGGATATAGTTATTAATAATGTAACAAGAAATTGGCCTGTATATAACAAATAGATAGAAACTTCAGATAATATTTTGTTTTCAATCGAAATATGACAGGATATAGCGCTATTAACTTCTCACACAATTATTTTCTTATCTACTCAATTAACTATGTTAATCAATATTATATAATCTGCTTATTCATATTATTATTATGAATGTCGTAGTCAAAGGAAATGATTAAGTGAGCATGTTAAAAAAACCATCACCGACATTTCATTATAACAGGCCAGTATCACAAGAGGAGCAAAAGAGGGTTGTTATCAATTTATATGAATCAGGTATAGCAGAAGAGTTTATTGCTTTGCAGCTCGATATAGAGATTCCATCTGTTATTAGCATTCTAAAAGAGTATAATATTTACAAAGGAAATTCCGAATAACAAACAAACAAATTATACAATTATTCTTACCAATAGTTCTCTACTATGGTCTAATGACCGATTGACCATATTAAAACAGAACATACGATTTCTAAAATATACCTTCCTTTCTTGACGTGTTTTTACAGAAAATGTGATAAATTACGAAACTAATAATAATTAAAAATTCTACAAATTCATCAGTATTTCTTTCCTATATCATAAATCATTTTTATAATAAATTGGTTTTTTCTATGTCATTTAACCGAATATAATTGAACTTTTGGGAGAATAAAATGGTCAATAAATATAGTATCTATAACGGAAACATATCTGTATTTATAGATTTAATTTCTCTACTGAATTTCATGTTTCTGTCCTTATCTTCTTGGCTGCCTCTCTCCAAAAGAGGACATCGAAACTGTGAGTGTTAAAAGTATTTGTTGCTTCTTTTGGTGTTGACATTTTTTAGAGATATAATTATATGATACCAAGAAATTTGCAGTATTTAGCAATTACAAATATATCAGTACCATTAAATCCTCCGTTATCTACGATATTGTTTGCATGTTCATGTCTTTACCTGCAGGTTATTTTAGTATATATTTTAGAACCATGTGTCTTGCCATTTATCAGGTTTGAACAATTACAATTTATATCAAATAACCTGGTCTTAATAAGACTGTGTCAATCATATTAATTCTATCATCTGTAACATCCTTGAAGGCTAATCCTTAAAGCTCCTGTATACAACATAGCTATGCTAGAAGCTATTTTTCTATTATAAGATGTTATTATCAGTAAATAAATATCATCAAAAGTTCAGTTTTATCTACCTACGTAGTAGTTAAATAATACTTATATCAAAAAACATAAGCAATGAATGGTGAAATTGTGAATGGGGCAGGCCTGGCAGGTGAAAAGTGTGAAGTAGCAAATATTTGGGAGATCCTTGGAAGAAGATGGTCCTTATTAATATTAAAGAATCTAAGTACAAAAGGAGTTATACGCTTCAATGAGTTGAAGAGGTTGCTGACAGGCATAAGCAGTACTGTATTATCTGATAGGCTATTGGAACTAGAACGTGAGAGCCTTGTATCTAAGAAAATTTATCCTGAAATTCCACCAAGAGTTGAATACCGTCTAACTTCTCAAGCAAAAGAGTTGGAAATAATATTAAAAGAATTAGGTAGATGGGCCAATCGATGGAAGGCATCTAGGATTACAAAGACTACAACTACATCAGTTAAATAGACATCTCACTATTATACATCGCACTACACAACACAAACCCCTATAGGCAAATTGTTAAGGCCTTTGAAATTTGGAATTATTGACTGTCTTAGATTTAAAGTAATACTATAGCAAAATATATTCATATGTACCACTAATTTAGCTCAAGTCGATTCATGAGGTCTTTATATCTATTTCTGAGTGTGACTTCTGTCACTCCTGCTGCATTTGAAAGATCACTTTGAGTTATATTCTCGCCCGTCTTCATAGACGATATAT
>JBJMFM010000197.1:0-6309 GCA_045808425.1 Nitrososphaeraceae archaeon
TTAAGGCATGACTATTCTTAACTGCTCGAGAGTAATCGTGCTTTCATTTGTTGAAACTCTTCTTCCGACAGTATGCCTTGTTGTTTAAGACTAGCTAATTTCTCGAGTTCTTGGACAATATCTTTCTTACCTTCTTTAGGTCCTTGTGATTGGTTTGTTGTCTGAGCCGCTTGCATTTGTGCTGCTTGAGCAGCCTGAGCAGCCTGAGCTTGATTTATCTGTGCCTGCTGGGCTTGAGCTTGTTGCATTGATTCGAATTGCTTTTTAGCAGCATGATGTCCTACTACAGCAGCTGTAGCTCCTCCTGCTATCATTCCACGAGCGACAGGTCTTCTCCTAAACATGTTCTTATCTCTACCCTGAAATTCTATATATCTTTATCTAGCGCCTGATTTCAAGCGCATATGTTTAGCTCATCCCTAAAGAACATGCCTATATCCAATGTCATGCCACATACAAAGTTGGAAATCGAGGACTAAATTTACTTCTTAAGTCGAACAACTCAACAAACTTCACAAGATGTTAAAAACATATCATGTTTAGTTTAGCAGTATTTACCTCCTCAACGAAAACAATTAAATTGAAACTCCAGGTAAAAGGTTTCTACATGTCTTTTGTAGAAAACAAACGAATTGTTCAGGAGTTTCTTGACGAAACTTATAACAAAGGGAATCTGAAAAACACAGATAGGTTTGTTACTCCTGATTTCATTTACCATGCTCGTGGCGAGGATATTGAAGGAATCGAAGCTTATAATGAATGGGTTTCCTCAGATCGTAGCATATTTCCTGATTTACAATTGACAATGGTAGATAGCATAGCAGAGTTTGGTAAAGTTGCTTCAGCTTTTATTGTGGAAGGTACACATGAAAAGGAATTTCGTGGCATGCCAGCTACTCATAAGAAATTTGAAACTGTAGGAATGAATATTTTCTATTTTCAAGATAACAAGATCAGGGAAGGATGGGTCGTAGTCGATGCGCTCACTGCAGCACTACAGCTTGGTGCTGTTAACGCAATATCTTCTGACGCCGATTAGAAAATATATTCTATATTCAAAACGGCAGATAGACATTTGTAGCACATCTAGTACTATACTGTAGCACATTACGCTACAATCGCTATCAAAAAAGAAAGACCAACTACAAAGAAAGAGTAGCAATATACATATATACATACAAAGAATACAGATAGTTTTGGAACAGGTTTTACTAAGGTTATTTGTAGCAGATTTTTATAGTCTATTTCATATACACACGTATATTTTAATCTGCAATTTAACATATAGGAATCTCTGTATCAATGAATAACAATGAATTTAGCAGGAAAGATGTTGATTTTGATAAAAACGACAACAATCAAAGTGTGAAATATACTAAACGGTCGACTTTGAAGAAAATCCTTGTTCTAGGAACAATACTTGCGATTACACTAAGTATCAGTGCTTTGCTGGTTCCTCCTGAATATTTGATTTATTCCCAAAGTGCACAGGTAGCCATTGTAGGTTATCTTGCTATAGAAATAATATCTAATACGGCTTTCAAGCTAGCAATAGCGGCGCAACAATCAGGTCAGACAGCCAAATCAATAAGGAGTCTGACAAGGATTATCGGAGCTATTGTAATTGCCGCCATTGTAGTATCCTATCTTAGCCAAAATGCCGCCATAGCTGCATCAATTGGTACTATATCTGGGTTAGTAGTTGGTTTTGCTTCACAAAATCTGCTTGGAAATATGATAGCAGGAATGTATTTAGCATTAACCAGACCATTCAAGATAGGAGACATGATCACTGTCTTCGGGAATAGCGGTAAAGTTTATGACATAGGATTGCTAAATTGCGAACTCCTAATGAAAAATGGTAATATTGTGCGTGCTCCAAGTTCATCATTGTTGACAACGCCGATAATAATATTGCGTATGGAAAACAGTCATGAACGACCTGTGGGAGTAAGCTAAACAGTAAAAAAATAACGCATACTGGAGGCACTAATGCAAGTCTAGATTTGGAGATGTATATTTTGATCCTCTTAATATTATGAAAAAAGAATTATTGATTTCTGATGTCTTGGTGAAAAGTTTAAATCAATTGCATTTATTATGAACGTAATGAGAGCTTCTATATACATTAGTGTTATAGGACTTATTATAGTGCTTGGAGTTTTTACAGCTTTTTCTCTCTTTCAGAGAGGCGTAAATGCAGCACAATCTGCTCAAACATATGTGATACTAGGATGGGGAGGACAGGCTGTTGGCTTAGCTAATATTATCTCAGATGGTCATCAAACTGCTATTAACCTATCTACTCCCTTTATACCACCCCAAGGAAAGACCTTTGAAGCCTGGTTAGTTGATGGCAATTATGGCGCTTCCGGCTATCCTCTCAGTTTAGGACAATTTGACGAAAAAGGAATATTAAGATACAAAGCAAATTTGGTTAATTCATACACCTATACAGATCTTGCAGTAACAGTTGAACCCAAAGATGATCTTGATCCAAAACCTGCGACTTCCGATCAAGTTGGAGTAGCGGTGTTTGCTTCTCCGTATGGAAAGTGAAATAAGGGAGGCGAATATATAAAAATGAATTATGATAAAAAAGATGTTGAAATGCAAAAATATAGTCACCGCCTACTGTTACTAGTACCATCTATCGCAATTGCATTAATTATTATCGGTATGATTTTTGTACCAATTATGAATCACAGTGCAGCTGCGCAGTTATCCCAACAACAGTCTCAAAATGCCAACATCAGCCTTGGCACCATATCGCAGGGTGTCAGAAATTTAGCTCAAAAATTAGGTGTAAATTCAACTGAAGTATCTCTAAAACCAGGACAAAATATATCTGAGCTAGCTAAGAAATTGGCACCTGGTAGTAGTCTTGCTAACTTTCAAGAACAACTTAAAGGATTAGGACAACAGCTGGGACTAAACGGAACTTTGCTATCACAGCTGCGACAACAACTACCTGCTGTAAACATTACTGAAGTAGGTCAGAAGCTAGAACAAATATCAAGTAATATACCATAATCTACTATTCTACACAAGCAAAGAAGAATATTAGTAAATAAGATAGCATGATGGCCATGATTAAAAGATAATAATGAATTCAAGCTTGAAGCAACGATATATCTAAAAAGGCTTCAGCTTCATTCATTCATTTATCGTATTTTTGATAATGTTTAAAAATTAAACAAGTCACCAAAAAATCCTCTCTTTCTCCGTCTATTATTATAATAGTAATCATTGTCATACTCATCATTGTCATAGTCATCATATTCTCCTTTTCTATAATGGTATTTGTTATAATGCTGGCCTATATGGCTGCTTTCGATTTTAGCTATCTTGTCTATCTCCCCTCTATCTAGCCACGCTCCCTTGCAAGAAGGGCAGTAATCAATATCAACCTCGTATCTTTGCATCAGTTGCATTTGAGTTGAACAATTTGGACATTTCATATCTGAATATTTATCGCCTCTTC
Organism: Nitrososphaeraceae archaeon; assembly: GCA_045808425.1. Taxonomy (GTDB): domain Archaea; phylum Thermoproteota; class Nitrososphaeria; order Nitrososphaerales; family Nitrososphaeraceae; genus JAFAQB01. The sequence continues at coordinate 3,485 of JBJMFM010000197.1, forward strand.
TTTATATTATACGAGGAAGCATGCGTCATTTAAGATTAACCTTTGCTTTGCATTGCATAGTCATACTGCGATGATAGATTATAATTATCCGACTATGATTTTTATTTGAAATAGACAAGGATAGAATATTTCGCATCTTAGAAACATGTCATATATCTTGTTGCAGTGATTAACCATGACATACATCTGCGAAAAGAAGGCTCTAGACGGCTAGAGGATCTGATATGTTCTCAAATCATACAGCATAAGGAAAGCTATAGTATAAGGTTGAATGTAGCAGCAGTAGCATTTGCACCAACAATCTCAAAGTCCTCATGAAGTATGCCATAAATTATCCAAAGAATAGAGTCTATAGTAAAAAGAATCATAAGATATCTCCTATATCCTTCATTCTTCTTGTATGATGTGCTTTGATAATTTAAGGAACAAAACTTAAGGCTGTCAGAAATGCTGCAGATATTCCAATTAGAGAGTCATATCCAATCTATCAATTAGCTGCAAGTCTGTATGTATCTGTTTTTGATGCAACGATTCTTGCCTGTGTTCTAACAAGCACAATGAATATGCCATAAAAGCACCAAGTATCCTAGAGGAGGGCAAACCTGCAGCAATTTGGCTCTAAGTCAATTCCAGAATGCTTGCTGTCCTGCTGCCGCTAACACGGTGTCAAGTTCAAACCTATGGTCATGCAGATATTCGAGAAATGTAATATCATTGTTGATGTTGCTTTGCTTTTGCTATCGCTATCACGTATGCCGCCAATCCGTTGACTATTGGGAGCAAGGGCACCGGTGAAGGTACATAAGGTAAAGAGGTATTGAAGTACTAATCATCTTGTTATTACTATTTGTTCTCTAATTTGCTAATTGCTTTAATAGTACATATGGTTACCTATAGATGTACTAATGTCAAATTGGTTCTCTAATATACTATTTCATAAAAACAAGAACGTATGTGATCAATGCGGTCAAAAGTTTGAAAAATATGATGAACTTATAGCGCATGCAAACCATGTGCATCATCATCCTATTGTAAAATGCCATGACTGTGGCAAAGAATTCATTCATGAGAAGGATAGGCTACATCATGTGAGAGAAGAGCACGATAAAAAGATAGACCATAGAACTCATAAGTGGGAACATGTTCATGACCAAAAAATAAACCCACAGGAGAAGGTCGATGAGCAGACCAGAAATTTTGGCGATAATTTCTGAGAAATAAAATAAGAATATATAAGTATCATAATCAATAGAACAGCAGAGGCAAATCGAAGCGCTACTACAACAATCCCAATCACAGCACGAAGAGCTTACTCAGAAGTTAAAAATATGGTGATCTTAGACAACAAGGAATATTAATGGAAGAAGAATTTCACAAACTCAAGGCTGACTTGTTATCAAAGATGTAATCTAAGCCAAGTAGAATAGCAGTTAAGCTTTTGACTATAATTTTGTAAGATCCACTAAGCTGTAGACAATTGGATTATTTAACACAGATTTTTCATAACGGTTTGAAAATGCATTGTATCTTTACTAAGACATAATAAAAATGAAAATTTGAAATGCCATCTTTAAAAACGTATTATATAAAATATGGCTCTGTTAACTTAATAATCTGTAGCTTATAGAATTAAAATATAGGTACAAACCATAAGTGACTATTGCTTGGTGTGTTTTAATGTACTTCAAATCAATAAAATATAGAACATACTAAGCTATAGATCCTGCTAAGTTAACAGAGCCATCTGACAACATCTATGTCCAGTAGCAGAATGATTGGAAGCTTTGATGTGTGTACATATTGCTTTGTAATAAATAATAAAATAATAAATAAAGTTCTATGATGATGATAAATCCATCTTTGACCCTATTGTTGTATCTCGTGATGTTTGTTCATATGTCGTTCTTCTTGACGTTTGCTCATAAGTTCTTGCTGCATAAACCCCTATTCTAGAGAATTCCTTTAGATTATCTCTTGTGTTCTGAATTGATGTTTTGAATGCATCTAGGTTTGAAAATACATTATTATTTACAAGCCTTATTGCGGCAATTGTGTTATCTGCAATACTGCTGACTGTCCTCGCGTATATGTCTGTTAACATCCTAGGAGACATCCAATAATTCCAAAAAACAGCATATGCCCTCTCTATTGCTGGAACCCATGCTGATTGAAATGAATTGATAATCTCTTTTTGTGATTCTAGATAGTTATCAGCTATTTCTATAGTTACTTGAATGGTTTGTTCTTGATATTCATTAACAACTTGGGTATAACGTGAAATATCTTTTCTTGCTTCATCAGTTGCTCTTCTAATATTGTCTTTAGTCTCGTCTAATGCTTTATTAACTGCTTGTTGCTGCTGTACTTGTGAAGAAGAAGATGTAGCAGTTTTTGTATTAGTAGATATGGTCGGTGTTATATCTTCATCCTTTCGCTGTTGGTCTTTTCTTGTATTAGACATGTCAATGCTATTGGTTGTAAACTAGAATATAAACCAATAAATTTAATGGTATTAATGCTATAAGAACCAGATAATTGACAATTTTATTATGTAAAGCTTCATAAGTCGAAATAGTTGCAAAAAAATTTTTGATTTCAATTTTGATAGTTATGTAAAAGTTTAATTTGTTATTGATAATTTATTTGACAAAAAGAGACTGATGTATGATATTGTATCAGCTAAAAATGATCAAGAGACCAGTTCAATCAATACTTTACATGTATTTTCAAGTCTTCATATAGTTTTTAGACATATGCAGTCATGAATTATCTATAGACATGATAACTTGTTGCACTTAGATAATTAGCAAAGCTATTTTCGAAGT
>JBJMFM010000198.1:0-2577 GCA_045808425.1 Nitrososphaeraceae archaeon
CAGGAAAAGGAGGTTGCATTGCAAGCTCATCAAGGTTTATGAGTGGATATAATACAGGTTTTAGTGCATGTACTGGCAAATCTTCAGCGGTAGCTTCAAATGTTGGTATTACTAATAGTGATACTTCAGACTCTGTTCAAACAAGGATATGAAAAGGGAGTTGCAGACGCTAAATTAACGACTCCAACTGTGGGATTAACTACAGACAATGTTGATTGTGAATCACCTAGTAATCTGTCGGGACAAGATTCAATTCGGTTCTGTAACGGTTATGAGGACGGCTTTGTGGCAGAAAATAATGCATTACTGAAAAAGTAGAAACATAGTCATCTTGCGCAACTACCTGTATTCATTGTGGTTTGAGGGTCTAGAGTTGTACCTTATCGTGATAGTCTGGATCCTTACTCTGTCCAATGTTTAAATCAATGGCTACTTGCAAGGTTGTCTTGCCTTTGGAAAATCGCTCATAAGCTTGTACAGCAAGCGATTTGCGATCTAGTCTCTCTTTTTCTTGCTTTGTAGTGTTTACAATTTCTCCGATATCGCGAAGAGACATTTTTACGTCTTGGGCTATTTGTCGACAGTTCTTCCGATTAAAGCGGGTCTAACACACTTTCTTCCTTATTTAATACTAGATTCGAATCGAAACCTGTTATCATATATACTGTAATTATAAAAAGCCGCATTTAAAACAAAAATAACTTGTTACCACCTCGTACACCGTATTACTAATATGTTATCATGTGTAACCCATTTGCTACCTTCTATTATCACGTCGTTATCGTTTATTATCAGCTGATTTTGTCAGTTATCGCCTGTTATCACAACATTTTAGTTGAACTCAAAATACACATTTTGAGTCCACTAAAAAGCGCATAGTGTAGCAGGCCGAGAGGGATTTGAGCTTTGCTGCTAGAAGGGTTCATCCACTTTCTGTCACTATATTTTGGAAGTCATCATTACAGTTTAGCCACCATATTTAATATCTGGCCATTTCTATTAACAACTAGACTTAACAAGCCACTTAGATGCTTTTTCTTTATTTGGTTAGCTATGTCTGCAGCTCCATTGACCTTGTGTCCATCTATAGATATAATCACATCGCTTCTTCTTATCAAATATCCGTTATTATCTACATATTCAAATGCATTAATTGCATAATTCGATCTATTAACAGCAACAAGAATTCTACTGAATAAGGATTATTACTTATGATGATAAACCAATCTATGCTACTTCATTACTAAGTCATAATTAAGCTTGTATTTGAATCATAGTTAATACTGTTGGAAGAGAATAGCATCTATTAATAATTTGAACCTCTTATTATGTAGAAAGTGTCTATGATCTGATGAGTGCTATTGATAGTGATGATGATGACTACCTTCAAAGCTTTTGCAAGCAACTACTCACTAGAGATTATTTTATTAGATCTGCCAAACTTGTGGATAATGTAGGCCACCTAATAGCTGCGGCATATAGACAGGGATTAGTCCCATTAATGACGTCTGAAGAAAGTTCACGAGCAGCAGCTCAAGCGGCCATTCGTGCTGCAACACGCAATACATTCAAATCAAAAATAGGAGACATACAGTATTCAACAAGTAGGTACACAAACTTAGTTAAAGCAACAGTTCCGATTAAAGATGGAACAAATAAGGTTAGATATTTGTTGTTGCTAACGTTTGATATTGATGCAGAAGCTGATTCAATTATTCTAAAGAAAATTATACCATATATAGAAGATAATAAGGAATATTTTTATTAGAATGGATCTTAAGCCAACTTGTAACTTATCAATAACATTGGAATACATGTACAGATAATATCAGGTATCAATGGATAATTATAAAATATTGATCTACATGCTCACATAACCATCTGAATTGTTATCACATGAGCGTCTATCTGCCAGATAATTGATCAATGCATTAGATCCAATGCCATCTTCAATTCAGCTATTTCTTTTTTTATAGTTTCTTCATCCGCCTTATCTGCTGTATATTTCAGAAGCCGCTCACACGCTTCGAGTTCAGCCGAAATAATGTCCTTTTTATCAATACAAAGACCACACTGGTTATCTACAAATGAGTATATCACTTTGTTTTCTTTGCCTTTGCAACCACAAGTCTTTGCTATAATCTCTAAAGGTTCTTCCGTTCCAGTAATATTCATTTTTATCTATGATCACCTAATTGACTGTGTTGTGTAGCAGTAGTATTATACAACTCAATCGCTCCTTTAGGACTATGACTTAATTTATCAATATCAACTTTAGATATTGGCATCCATTCTATTTTGTTATTATAACAATTAGGACATTTTGCAACTGACACACTTTTTGAAGATATATATGAGGCACACCAAAAACATGATTCACAAAGCACAAAATGTATCCGCTTGGAAAGCTCTTTTTTGTCATCACCATCATGATTGCTATTGTTTAATCTAGTCTGAAGTCCAGATATGCTAAATGCAATGACACCTCCTTCCATCATTTGTCTTGAAGCATAACAAACCGTTTACATCCCCAAATATCGTTAAAACATAATATTCGGTGTAGTATTATTTAACTAT
>JBJMFM010000199.1:0-32203 GCA_045808425.1 Nitrososphaeraceae archaeon
GCATACTTCGCCTGCTGTATCTAATATATCTCCGCTAATAGTTTTTCTAACACCTTTTGGAATTTTAGAGATTATTGCATATGGTATCGCAATATCAAGAAGTGGCATATTGTCTTATCAATTAATTAAGGATGCAAACAAAAGAAATTCATGGCGAAAATATGTTATTCCTACTATTATTGAGATAGGAATAGTGCTGATTATATTATTTATTGCAGCAATAGTAGAATGGCAGATGATACACACATTAGGAATTTAGAAGGGTACTTTCGTGCTTTCAGTTCAAGAGACAATCTAATCTCACTTTAATAAGAATTAGCCACGCCTATATCAGGACCCTACAGTATCGAATAACTGATACTAATATAATATTTAACAACTTTTGCAGATTATCCATTATGATATATAGTTTTCAATTGGTAAAGCAGCGGGCTGTCTCTTCCCACTGCTTGGGTCGGAGGGATTATAATCCCTCTCACAGTTTAGTAACTTCCTATACAGTATACAATATATTATCTCGGCAATATTTAAAAATTTAAGAAGTTTATTCGGAAATTGATTTTTCAGATTACATCAAACAAAAGTTAACGATTCTGTCATACCAAGTCTTAATAGTATGCGCGATATCAGCGAACTGGCAAACCAGAAATCAAAAAATGGGCTAAATGTCTTGGCCATTTCGCCAACTAAATTAATCGAACAGGGAAAATATGAGGACGCTCTCCAACTTGAAAACATGGCTAATGAAGCAATAAAAGGATTTGAAATGCCCATAACTGTATATTATTGCTCATAAAGTACACTTCAATGCATAATCAATATCATGATAGTGAATGGTTTATCCCATATTTGATAAACTAGTTGAGGAGATAGTGGATCAAATCTACCACTTCATTCACTTTATGCTCAAATGATTCCCCCAAAATTTCGTTAACTTGAAATACCTGTGTCTACATACTTATATTATCCCAGAGTAGATGCTTTCCAGCAAGAGAATTATCATCATCACTTTTGAAAAACTAAATAATCAAACCGCCACCAGATTTTCTTATTATTGTTGTTGATAGGAAGAGAACCAAGAGCATCTACAACCTTTCATCCTATCTTTACCATGTATGGTGTTATGAAAGTTGCCATGATGTATTAGTAAACTAAATGGTGTAGTATATGGACCAATAATCATATCTGCAATTATATATCTAATACCATTGGTTGTTTTAACTTGTATGAAACTAACGCCATGACAGATGCAACAACCATGATGATAGTAAAGTCCTGTACTATCTGACCTATTTCAATAGCAACCATAAAACAACAAGTATCAACGAGTTGTTATGATATATGTCTGTGTCAAATGTCTAATTGCAGTTATCCACCTTTTTGGATGCGTCAGCTTCTGAATATTTCTGCAAAATCCAATGAGCGTTGAAATTGATAGTTAATTCAGAAACTGATTTATTGATTCATTTACCATACATTGAATTTCAATATAAAGAATGATATCTAATCAAGCTTTGAATACTCTACTGAGCATAATTAATTCAGGACCGCTTGTCAAACCTCCAACTATTACAGATTTTGAATTTGCAATTATGCCCGAAGACAAAAATGGAACTCCTCCATTAACAGTTGCAGGTTCAACTTGTACTTGTAGTGATTCTGAAATAATCTTAATTTCTTCTTCTGTAGCCTTTGGATGTATCGCAGCACCTATATTCGTTGCTACAACCATTGATCCTGTTTGAATAAATCCACCAACTGCTATTGAATTAACTGGCACTCCCAATACGTCTCTTACTTGTTGGTTTACTTCACTATTCAATAGTGGAGACACTAAAGCCCCGTTATCATTAGTTGAAATTAAATTTCCTACTGCAGTAAATTTACTTTTCAATCGTTCAACATTCAGACCACTTGCTTGTCTAAGAACGCATATCTCTTCATCAGAGGCAATGGAAGGGAGCAAAATTCCATTGTTGTTCATTACTGTCATTGGACCTATTAGCCGTGTACCTGCTATGGATGCAAATATTTTTTCTTCAATCTGTAGATAATGCGTTAGTTTAGTTATTTTTGTTTCTGCAAAACCAAAGGGTATTAGAATTATCCTGTCATTGGCTTTTATGAATACTCCAATGTTAGGGCTTTTGTATACGTCGTATTTGTAAATTCCCAAACATTTCATATTTTAGGAAATTACGCATATGAACTATTGTATTTGATAAGGTCTAATTTACACAATTGCAATCGAACTGTCTAGCAATATGGGAATTAACATGGTCCAATGAATTCACTTACTGTAAAAGAATAAGAAGACAGCATATGCAATAACCGTAGTAAAGACCATTATTTTGACTGCAAAGATTGATTACGTAACTAATATAGATCCAGTTTATTATATGTCTCCTGCGCTTATACCCATAGATCGCTATACATGGACAATACGCTAAACGAGCTTTAAATTTCTTAACTAACCTGATTAGAATGGAGATCATGATTTGTGTAGTGGATGTATATTCTAAAACAGAAAGTGAGCAATTGAAATGACCATTGACACTTATACCTTATCTACCTATAGATATCAAATCGTTTATTTCTACTACTTAATTTAGGCAAATAGAAGTAAGATAATGAATAATTCCGGCTAAATTGTATGATTATATATTTATATACGTTTCTCAGCGCTAATCTTTATTATATCACACTTTGTAATGATTCCAAAGATGACAGCACATGCCTAATAACCATCTTTATAATCAGGATATAGTATCAATTAAGGATTTTACCAAACAAGATCTTGAATTCGTATTTAGCTCAACAGACAAAATTAGTACTCTAAAGCCAAATGAAAAAAGTGAACTTGGTAGAGGAAGGACTCTGGGTTATATCTTTTATGAGCCTAGCACCAGAACTAGAATGAGCTTTGAAGCGGCTATGGCATCATTAGGTGGAAGCTCTATTGGAATCTTTGATCCTAAATCATCTTCAGTTGAAAAGGGCGAAAGTCTTGCTGATACTGTTCGAATAATTGATCTTTACTCTGACGTTATTATTTTACGACATCCGCTTGATGGTTCAAGCAGATTTGCAGGCGAGTTATCAAAACACCCAATAATAAATGCTGGTAGTGGAAGCGAAGAACATCCCACACAGGCGATGCTTGATCTTTATACCATTCTCAAAGAAAAGGAAAAAATTGATGGCCTGACTATAGGCATAGTTGGAGACCTAAAGTATGGCAGAACGGTCTATTCTTTACTATATGCTTTAGCAAATTATAACGTAGATATTCATTTGATTTCACCTTCTATACTAGGCATAAGGAAAGAATCGATTTATGATGTACAGAAAAAGTTGAAATTATATGAACATAGTCAGCTGGAAGATATTTTACCTAAACTCGATGTCATATATGTTACAAGGATACAAAGGGAACGTTTTCCTGATGTACAAGAATATGAAAAGGTAAAGGGCACGTATACTGTCGACAACAGTACTCTAGCAAAGGCAAAATCAGATGTATCTATCATGCATCCAATGCCTAGAATGGAAGAAATTTCACACTCTATTGATGGTACAAAGAACGCGATCTACTTTAAGCAGGCTGCATATGGTAAAGAATTAAGAGCTGCCCTTCTTGCTTTGGTATTAAATGAAAATCCTATATAAACAAATAACGAAAGAGAGTTTTGAGGAAATTATCGTCTAAAATAGTAGCGATAAAAATTATTTATTATATATTTATTGGAGATGAAAAATCTAAAATCGAATATCATATTTTAAAAACTTGGTTACCTTTATTATTGGTTGAAATGTTGGGAAGTAGGCTAACCTGAGGCACAGCCACTATAGCCACATTCAATACACAAGTTGCATCCCTCTGTACTTACTAGCTTTGATTTGCACGATGGACAGATTTCATCTTTAGTTGATTCCGCTGGTGATATTTGTATCGTCTTCTTTGGAAGGTTGATTTGTTGTATTGTAGGGGGAATGTCTTTTGAGGATACTTCGTCTTCTTGTATTTCTGTTTCCTTAAATATCTTTTCTATCTGTTGTAGGACATATGGCTCTGTAACATTTGCACTCACATAATCAATGACATATTTGCTTGGTCTTACAATGAATGTCTTTTCCTTTATGTCGTTGCCACTAATATGTAATACTTGCTCATGTCTTGATCCATCTCTATATACCGTGATTCCCTTCAACCCTAGTTCGTGTGATAACAAATATGCATATCGCACATCTTCTGCAGTAACATCTCCTGGCATATTGATTGTCTTTGCAATCGCATTGCTTATCCACTTCTGCCATACTGCTTGAGCCATCAAATGGTCAGTCCAATGTATATCTATTGCAGTAACGAAAATCTTCTGAATCCATTCAGGTATCTCTGCAAGCCCACGTACTGAACCGTAGTTATTTGCAATTTTGGTTAGTATTTCGTCATTGTATAAACCATTTTCCTTTAATATGTTTTCAAAAATCTTATCAGTATAAAAGAATCTCCCAACTGTTACACGTTTTTCAAAAACCAAAGCAAATATAGGTTCGACACCATTTGAAGTATCTGCGATCATAGACAGTGTACCTGTGGGAGCAATTGTTGTTGTCCAGGAATTTCTGATTCCATATCTTTGGATCTTTCCAATTAGTGAATCCCAATCATACGACTGCATTTCTCTTGGTAACTCATAGTATCCTGCTACTGGAATCTTGCCTTTGACGTAATCCGTATCTTTGAACAGAGAAAATGGACCTCTTGACTTCGCCATGGCAACACTTTCTTCCATGCTGTAATATGACAGCGCTTCTGCAAGCTTGTTCATGAATTCATAACCCTCGTTTGAGTTGTATGGTATCCTAAGTAGAAACAATAGATCCGCAATGCCCATTATACCAAGGCCAATTCTTCTTGTTAGCTTTGTGTTGGTATCGATCTCTTCTACAGGATACTTGTTCATATCAATTATATTGTCTAAAAATCGAGAAGAAAGTCTAATTGTCTGCTCATATCGCTGCCAGTCGAATTCATACATTCCATCTGCCTTTCGCTTTACAAAGTTTGCGAGATTTATTGAACCCAGGTTACATGATTCATAGGGATATAGAGATTGTTCACCGCATGGGTTAGTTGCACGTAATGGCCCAGCCTTTGCATTAGCACATGGATTATATTTGTTTATATTGTCAAAGAAAATAAGTCCCGGTTCAGCACTCTTCCATGCACTTAACGCAATCAAATCCATTAACTGATGCGAATCTATTTGTTTTATAGGCTCGCTAGTTCTCGGATTTCGTAGAGTATACTTGTGATTGTTATCTTTGTTTACGAGTGATCTCCAAAAGTCTTCCCATACACCTACACTCACATTAAAATTCTCAAATACACCAGGCTTTGTTTTAGCAGTTATGAATTTTTCAATATCTGGATGCCATGCCTCAAGAATTCCCATATTGGCTCCACGTCTTTTTCCACCCTGTTTTACTACATCTGTGATAGTATCGATGATCCTCATAAAGGATGTTGGACCAGATGCGACTCCTGAGGTCGAAGCAACAATATCCCCCTCTGGTCTTAGGTCAGAATAATTTATTCCTACCCCCCCACCTGATTTGAAAATCATGGCTGCATCTGTGGACGATTTCATGATCTTGTACATGTCATCTTGCATATCAAGAACAAAGCATGCTGACAATTGACCAAGTCTTGCACCTGCATTCATCAATGTCGGAGTATTTGGAAGGAAGTCCCTAGACACCATCAAATCATAATACTCTTTGATCCGTTCTTCGTACACCGCCAACTTACCCTTGACCACAAGCCTAAGTAGCTCCTTAAAACTGATTTTCATCTGACCAGATTTTGCAAGATAAACATAGTGACGAACCAAAGATTCAAAGTGAAACTTATTGAGATAATAGTCGCCAATCTTTAACTTTAAGTCAAAGTCATCAATTTTGGAATAATATTTTTCTGCTTCTTCAATATTCTGAATATATCCTCCATCCAAGTTGAACACCTGTGAATCATGTATCATGTCGGCAACTGCTACTAGAATTGCAACTCTTTCCAGCATCATTTTTGGACCTTCGATAATTTCGTTATTTTTATCTCTTAAGAGATAGCGCGCTGCTAATACCCTTAGTGAATTAACATCAAATGTTTTGTCCACCTCATCGAGGTCCTTCTTGTTTAGAATTTTCATCTTATCGTCACGAACTTTGCGTCGCTCGTGTCGATACAGAATATAAGACTTGGCTGTTTCAGACAGGCCTTCCTCAATGAGTATGGATTCCACTATATCCTGAACATCTTCAACACTCGGGATCGCGTCCTTCTCAGCTGATCCGTAACCCTGTTGAATCATCTTCTGCACAACCCTGTTTGCCAGTCTTTCTGCCAATGGATAGTCTGGCTTACCTGTTGCCACTAGCGCCTTATAGATGGCATCAGATATCTTAGACTGTGCAAAATTGACTATTCTACCATCGCGTTTCCTTATATGTATTATCAAGTTCTCCTTAGAATTATTAAATTCTGTGACTCCAGCCATCCCATATATAGAGGAAAAATATCAGTTTAAAAGCATTGTCTAATCAAAAAATAACACTTAGAAGGTGGAAATATCATAGATAACATTTTAAAGCTATAACATATCTGTATATATCAGTATAATAATATCAATATAAAAATTTGTCTATTTCTCTTAAAATCAAGACCTGAAACTGAAATAATCAGGATACTATATTACATTACCATAACTGATCGAACATTTAACGCATTTTTGAAGACTTTATTTTAATCCCATAGCGTCTAAGAAATACTATAAAGTGTTTTGCGATGTTTTCACCAGTGTTAGCATTTAGGGTATCTAACTCAATCCAATCATATCTGTGTTTTATTTTTGGTGGAATTCGAAATGATATGATCACATCATCTCTCTTAACATTTTGGAAGTCCAAACTATATATCAGTCTCTTGCTTCCAAAAGTTATAGCAAAGCTATGGGAGTTTTTAACAGCAACATTTTTCAATTTAAGGTAATGTAATGCATATCCCTGGAAATCAGATAGTATTTCCAATGCTATCGCATGCTTATTATCTACAGAGAGTCTTCTACAATCTTTCTTTTGTATGACCTTAGCTGGTACACCCGCAGCAAATACAGAGGCTGGTAAGCTTTTCGTAATAACTGAACCGCTTCCTAGTGTAACATCTTTATTGATTATTACTCCTGGTAGAACTGTAACATTCCATGGTAGCCATGCATTATCTTTTATTTTGACATCAGCAAACTTGTATGGGTTACCTTCGAGTACATTTTGCCAGGCACTATGTGTAAAAATTAAACAATATCCACCTATTCCAACTCCATTCCCAATCAAAATTTTTCTTGTTGTATTAAGATATGATCTAAAAAGGATCACACAGTCATTACCCACTCCTATCTGACTTTTTTCACTCTGCATTCCACCCACAAATACCTCTCTATCAATAATGGTTCTATCACCTATTGAAATGGATTTGAAAGCGTTAATTATTGTGCGCTCTTTGATGATGACATCATTTCCTATATCTACCACACCATCAGAAAAGATTTTGCAACCTGTTAAAATGCTATTTGATCTTAGCAGTATTTTTTTTGCTGTTATATCCACATGTCTTAGCTTTGCTCCAGACTCTATTACAATGTGTTTGGATTGAAGATTTGAATCTATTACCTCAGCAGATCGTGAGATTTCTGTCTTTATTGTAGAATCAGAAATTGGCATTATTTTTACTTATCATCTCAGCTAAATCAATCCCCCGGCGTATATTTACATCATCCTGTGATGTCAGATATTCAAGTATTTCTTTGTACATCCTGCCTCCTTTCATTTTTAACACATTGTCATGCCACACCACTGTTATAATGTTAAAATCTTTTTCATTATTGCTACGCCTTAACAAGTTTCTTCCATAATTCAATGTGCTTTCAAATGTTTTAATAATCCTGTCCTCTTTTATTTTCATATATGTAAACATATAAGCATCCATTAACGTAATTGGAAATTCTATTAAATTATTATCATATTTGTAATATCCCATTTCATATTTGTCTACGATGATTTTTGAATTTCTGATTGATGAATCATATATAAATTTCAGCTCTTGTAGCCTAGCTGGTAATTCAGCATTAAAACCCAGCCAATGAACACGATTGGCCTTTATGCTAGTTTTAGCTAAACTCTCTAACTTGATCTTTTCTTCTTGTATTTTTAGCTTATCATTAATTGAAAGAGGGTCAGTATGTAGACCTATTTCCCAACCACCATTAATTAGTGTTCTTATGTCATCCTTATAATCTTCATAATGGCCTTGTTCATATATAGTTCTAAAGAAAAAAGTAGACCTTACACCAAATTCCTTCTCTAGATCTATATAAGAAGGTATATTGTAGTATGGATTTTTAGATCCTATATTTTCTAATATCTCTTTGTCAAAGCGGTCTTTTCTTGCTATAATGTGCTCTCTTGAGGCGCCTTGTCGTCTCCAGTCTACATCATGACTCATGAAAACAAATTGCAATTAGATGCCTTGTCAATCAGTTTAATTTATTTTTTATTTCAAATCACTTGCTGGTTTTTGCTTCTCTCCTCTACAATTTGGATCTTGGTTACAGAAAATTTAAATCTACCTTTAAATAAGGTACTCCATCCGAGAGACCAGTCTATCGTAGGAGCTCTCTACATCGTATGCCAGGAGATTCATTTATACATGCAAGTATTTTTTTTCATAGATTCGCCTATCAACCTATATCTTACACATAAAATATAGGTTTGAAAAAGATTTAAGCGGAACTACTTGATTGCAAAACCTAGGATACCTTATGTTATCAAATATCTATAGAATATTTAGGCATGTGTGAAACACGACCAGATATTATGGAGCCTAAAGAATGGAGTAATATCCTAGGAAATATTCTAACGTCGGACATACGCTATAATTTCATAATATCTACACTGCTACTGCTTGGAATCATATCCACGTTTCAATCTTGGTAGCCTGTAGCAGCCGTCAATCTTAGAATCTATCGCAGAAGCAATAGTGGTCATTGTTTGTGTTTGGGAAGAGCCTCATTTTGGTCAGTTAGCTCTTGTTTATTGCTATCTTCTTCTAATGGTAAAGCATGTAATGATGGTACATCTCCTGTAGGTTGTTTGCTGACACTTTCGTTTATAACTTCACAAACAAGCTGGTGTATTAGGACATTGTAAAGCTTTTCTGCTTCCTCTAAAACTATAGCCTTGTAATCCTCAATTGTATAGTCGTCATATGGCGGTGGTGGTAGTATTACTTGTCTACTATTTACATCTGATAGATTAGCTTTATCTTTGCTTACAGCTGATAATGAGCCTTGATTATCATTGTTATGGTGGACCAAAGATGAGTACTTATCTGGATTATTTCTCATGGACTCAATCACAGAGAAAATGGCCAGTTGCAAAAGTCTCTTTTTGTCTGATAAGGTGTCATGTACTTTATTCTCAATACTGTTTATGACTTCAATATATCTTCATTATTGTTCTTAAAGTTATACACAAACGCCTCTTGTTTTGCTACTTGCTGCTTTAAATTCTGAAGCCATGACTCCTCTCTTTCACGATCCCGTATGATAAAGTATACCTCTCTGCGACTAGAGCTTGATCATTTAGATATTGAAGTTCTCTATCTAAATTTGCTTTATTAGACTCCATTGCATTGATTACTCTCAGAAGTCGTTCATACCTGTGTTCAGCTTCTGGTAAATCATTATTTGCGATATTAAGGAGCTTTATGACTTCCTGCACGCCTATGTTTGCAGACTTGGCTGCTTTACACATGTTTACAAAATACGAGATATCGCCTTTGAATCCTAGATACAGCTTTGTAATATCATCAAGGCCGCTTAGCTTCAAATATTCCCAATAGTATTGGGTTGCCTGAGCTTGTCCAAGGTTTAACTTGATGGCTATCTCAAGTAGTGTATTACCTTTAGAAAAGAGTTCATATGCTTGTACTGACATGGATTTGTGCTCCTGTCGCTCTTTTTCTTGCTTTGCTCTGTTTACAATTTCCCCAATATCGCGAAGAGACATTTTCATCTCTTGTGCTATTTGTCTATAGTTCTTGTTCTGATTAAAGTGTAGGTCCAAAACACGTTCTTCTCTTTCTTTCTTACTTAATATTTGATTTGAATCAAATTCTATTGTCATGTATACTATAATTATAAAAGCCGCATTTAAAACAAAAACAACTTGTTACCACCTTGTACGCCATGTTATCAGTATGTTTTCATATGTAGTCTCTTTGCTACCTCCTGATGTCAGGTCGTTATCGTCTATTACCGGCCGATTTTGTCTATTGCCCTCTATTACCATGCAATTTTGGTTGAACTCAAAATGTGGCCTTTTTGAGGACAGTGGATTGTAGAGAAAGAATTTTTACACTAGATCATATGAATGGATTAGGTTATGCGGATAGACATTTACTGACTGCTGCAGCAGCTAACTAATTGTATGCACCTATTATCGTAAACCTACATGCAGTAGTATTCTCATAATATTGATAGATAAGTGATCCTAGTATATCTCTCATTAGTCTTCAACTTATGTGGGTCAGAATTCTTCATTTGCTTTTATCGCACTACATATTTGAGATATTTGATCGTAGATTTACAGCTATAATATCTACTAGTTATAACTTTTTTCTTTTTTCTAAAACAATATGTAGAAACATGAAACAATGCTATTGAGAATCTAAAGTGCAAATAAAAAAATGCTCAAATAAGTTATACTTTTGTTATGAGCAGGTTTCTCCTATTCTATAGAGATTTTTAATTTTCTACCCTCAAGAT
Source organism: Nitrososphaeraceae archaeon (assembly GCA_045808425.1). Taxonomy (GTDB): domain Archaea; phylum Thermoproteota; class Nitrososphaeria; order Nitrososphaerales; family Nitrososphaeraceae; genus JAFAQB01. The sequence goes on from JBJMFM010000199.1 coordinate 10,884, forward strand.
CTACAATTTTGGAATTTGTCATGTCTAAAGATTCTTTTGAAAATATAACAGACCTAACTCTTACAAGGTACATCAATTCATCTCTTAACTGCGTCAAAATAGAAATCTCTTCGTCTTCTAGGTTTCCAATATACGCAGATGAAAGTATATCTGTTGGGTTGTATCCATTCTCCTTTCGCAACTGCTGTAAATTTCTCGCTAGATCTCGAAGCAGACCTTTTGCAGTTAGGCCTTCATCTCGCTTTGTAGTAACAAAGACCATTATATTATCCCTCTCTGACATAGCGTATCCTTCATCAACATCATAGGATAACTCCAAATCAGTAGGTGTGAGATCTATTTCTCCTCCTTCATATGAAAGAGAGTATTTCCCAGAAGATTGTAAATGTGTTATCAACTCCAATACATCAATTTTTTCTAATGCTTGTATCACTCTGCCAATATTAGATTTCACCTGAGGCGCAACTTTCTTCCTTACCAGTCTGACTGAAGGTACTATTGGAACGTGATTTTCTAAAAGACTTAATATTTTTTCTATCGCTGTTTTGTAATATATATTTACAATGCTATACTTCTCAACATTTAATTGATTTCTCAATACTTCTGAAATACCGCTGATATTAAGAAACTTTGGATCAGATGCACAAATTAAAGCCTCTTTTATTGGCCAACGTCTTTTCAATTGAGCTTTCATTCTAGCGCTATTTGCAAGGGAGACAACTTCCTTCAATTTGTCAAATGCATGCTCTACTTCGGTATTTACAAGGCTGCTATCATACTTTGGCCAATTTTCAAGGAGTACACTTTTTTTGCTTGCAAAGCAAGTCAAATAAAGATAGTCTGTAATAAAAGGAGATAATGGATGGAGCATTATATCTATTTGTTTTAAGGCGTAATCTAGTACAGAATAGATCATAAGTCTATGAATTAGGGTCGCTCTATTGTCATCCCAGATATCGTTTCTCGTAATCGGGACATATGTTTGGCTCATGTAATTGATTATAAATTCTTCAATTGCTTTCGCACCTTCGTGGAATCTTGATCTTTCAAATGCTACAGTGACTACCTTGACTAAATTCTGCAGTTTCGATAAGAGCCATACTCCTGCTAAATCAAGCAAATTATTTTTTATGATCCATTGAAGATGATGTGTATCTTTTTCAAATTTATCGAAGCTGCTATTCTGCTTAAAGTAAATGTGCAGATAATATAGAGTACTCACAATTTGATACGGCCTAGACGACATCTCATTTAGACTGAAGTTAAGTGACTCAATTGGTGATGATTTCCATATAAAATAAAATCTGACTAAATCAACAGAATTGTCTAGGAGTAACTTGTTAGCGTCTATAACATTTCCGATACTTTTGCTCATTTTATTACCTTTTTCATCTAACACATGTCCTTGAAAAAGAAATGATCTAAAAGGTGCCTTTGCGCTTTGAGTCAGTATAATATTTTCCATTAATAGAGTATAAGCCCAACCTCTTGTTTGATCAATCCCTTCGGTCAGAAATGCAGCAGGAATCAAGTTATGATATTCCTGATCAGAAAGTGAGGCATATGGTGCTCCTCCGCTGTTATGCCACGTATCTAAAACGAAAGGCTCCCTTTTCATTTTTTGTCCACATTTTTCACATATTATTTCAATTTTGTCAATCCATGGACGATGTAACTCAAAGTTAGGACCATCAGGAAGGCTGGTTGCTTTCTGCACAATTTCCTTTCTTGAAGAGAGCAAATCTTTATAACCGCAATTCATACAAGACCATATAGGAAGTGGCGTCCCCCATATGCGTTCTCTCGATATACACCAAGGCACTCTTTCTCTGATAATTTCAAAGAATCTATTTTTCGGTGATTCAAAGAAATAGTCTACATTTTGTGCCGCTTCCAAGGGTTTATTGCCCAGTTTTTCGATCATATAAAAATATTCACGTCTGGCAAACCAAACAACTTTATGGTGTGAGCGCCAGCAAAGTGGGTATGGATGCTTTATCTTGCCTATTTTAACAGAAGCACCAGCTTCTTTCATTGCATCTACAACCTTAAAGTCAGAATCTCGAACAAAAAGATCTTTGAATACACCGGCTTTTTGTGTAAAGACAACCCTATCATCTATAGGTACAAAAATTGGTACGCCCCTTTTTACTGCAACTTCAAAATCAACTTCCCCGTTAGCAGGAGATAAGTGTACTATTCCACTGCCAGTCGAAATGTCGACAAATTCTTCAGCAATAATAAAATGGATAGAACCTATTTTTGCCATCTCTTCTAGTCCAGATATAAGAGCTAACAAAGGATGATTGTAGTATCTACCCTCAAGGTCTTTACCGTAAATCCTTTTTTCAACTACAAAACTGTCTATATGTAATTCTTTAGTTAAATCTTGCAACCGACTTTCACCAACTATCCATTTTTCATTGTTAACATTGATATACACATAATTGGCGTTTGGATTGACTGCGACCATTTCATCGGTAATAACTGTAAAAGGCATTGTAGTCCAGACTATCAAAAATGCATCTTCATCAGATAATTTAACTTTATAATAGAATGATGGATCTTCGACAATTTCATATTCTTGATTAACTTCTGCATTGCTTAGAGAAGTCTGACATGAAGGGCAATATGCAACTACTCTGAACCACTCAGTTAGAATTCCGTTTTCCCAGGCTTTCTTTAAATATTGCCATTCTCTTTCAATGTATTCATCACGAAAAGTCCAATATGCTTTTTGGTAATCAAATGACATGCCTAGCAGCTTATCTGTGTTGGTCCATTTGTGATTATTTCTTTCAATTAATTTCTTACATGATTCTACAATTTTCTCTACTCCTACCTTGTTAATATTATCGGCCTTACTTCCTGTTAATCCTAGTTCCTTTTCAGCTTGCAATTCCACTGGTAAACCTTGCGTATCCCACCCCGCTCTGAATACTATTTTCTTTTTTTGCAAAGTATTAAAGCGATACCAGAGATCTTTAATTATACGTCCTCTCAAATGTCCAGCATGTGGTTCACCATTCATTGTCGGTGGACCCTCGATATAACCTACTAAATGCTTACTCTCAAGAAGCTCTTTTTCCAAAAGAGATGCTAAATCTATATCATCCAAATAACGCCGAATTTCGCTTTCTGCCACCTTGGCATCGAATTTACCTTGAAATTCCATTTATATGGAAGCGAATCCTATGACCTGTCTTTATGTTTTTGGATGGATGGATGAATAGATGGTTATTCAATAGGAATATATTTTATCAAATATTCGATAAGTTGAACATAATGAAGATCCTAGATATATTAACACCAGGAAAGAATCCGCCTGATGAAATTAATGCAGTAATAGAGATTCCTAAAGGTAGCAATATCAAGTATGAAATTGATGCCGAAAGTGGAGTGGTATTTGTAGACAGAAAACTGTTTACAGCAATGTTTTATCCATGTAATTATGGCTTTATTCCACAAAGTAGAGAAGATGACGGAGACCCAGTAGATGTAATGGTACTTGGAAATGATGCTGTAATGCCTATGTCAGTAATCCGCGCCAATCCTATAGGGGTATTATTAACTGAAGATGAGGAAGGACAGGACTCGAAAGTAATTGCTGTTCCTATCACAAAATTGGATCCAAGCTTTTCAGGCATCACCAATGTCAACAGTATTCCTGAGCATATACGTAATCAAATCAAGCATTTCTTTGAACACTATAAAGAACTTGAAGAAGGAAAATATGTCAAGGTAAAAGGATGGGAAGATAAAGAAATAGCAAAGAAAAGAATTTGTGAGGCAATATATAGATATAGAACTAACAGATAATATGTAAGCGTATATTAAAGGAATTTCTAAACATGGTATATAGCAGGAATCCACATTTCTTTCTTATACACTCTACATCTTATGTAACAAAAATGCAATATGCTTATAATTGGACAATATGGCAAGTGGTCTTATATTTAATATTGTTGCATCCTACTCGCTGTTAAAAAATGTACTACATGTAGACTAGGTGTAGTATACATATCTATCATGGTATAAGATAACCTACTCAAGTATCTCACTAAATGACTATGATGATTATAATGTATAAAATATCTAGCTAATGTAAAACCTACAATAGAATAGTTTCATGTTGTTTTCAATTTTTTACTCTAGAAATATTTCATTATGTACATACCCAAGTTCGATATATGTGCTAGAGAGCTTTAAATTGATCACTCCATTTCATATAGCCTCTTATCATGTCTATACTTACACTTGGTTTTCTTATTTTAAAAATTTCTTTAAAGTCGGTTATAGTAATAGCTCTTGGAATAGACTCTGCCTCATGTGCTTTTCCACTTTCAAATAGCTCATTGACAACTCTGAGTTGAGCTGACTGGCATATATCCTTGATGTCGCTTGCACTATAACCTTCTGCGAGCTTGGCTAGTTCTTCAGGCTTCAATGTCCTTTCTTTTTTAAGAGGTGCAGTATATTGATAAAACAAATTAGTTCTTGAAGCATGATCCGGTAGCATAACATAAATCCTCTTTTGAAATCTCCGAAGGAAACCTGATTCTAGACTCCAAGGCTTATTTGTTGCGCCTATAACATAGAGTTGTGACTCCTTTGACTTTACATTAATTCCATCCATTTCTGTCAAGAATTGGTTCTTTACTCTTACCTCTCCTCCAACTTCGCTATTCCTAGTACCTAACAATGAATCAATCTCATCTATGAAAAGCAATATTGGAACATCTTCATTAACATTGAGTTTACGTGCCATGGCAAATAATCTCGAAACATTCTTCTCTGCTTCGCCTAGCCATTTGCTCATCATAGAAGCGGCATCAACATTTATGAAGTAACCATCAATCTCTGCCGCTGCAGCTGCTGCAAGTAAAGTCTTACCACACCCCGGAGGTCCGTAGAGTAGTATACCTCTTGGCCATCCAAGTGGAAACAAATCTGACCTTTTTGTTGGATACACTATAGACTCCCTTATTGCACGTTTTGCATCTTCTAGACCGATAACCTGATCCCAAGAAACATCTGGCTTTTCTTTCATTACAAGTTCTTCAATGTCATCTTTCAATGCTCCATCAGTACCCTCTTGCCTTGAACTTCCAAATCGATCTGGTGCGTTACTATTGCCACCCATTATTTGGCGATTTTTGGGAAACTCATTGACAACTGGCCCTACTTCATCTATACCACGTGACATTTGTAGTGCTTTAATTCTATTTTGATATGCACTTGCTCTCTCCATGTAGACCTTATTTAATTTATAGTCTGGATAAATCTGAACTAATTTAACAAGTGCCTCAATAGCATGTTGATATGATTGAACAGCCATGCCCATGGACCCTTGGGAATCTAATCTGATTGCCTCCGCAGCATATTTACTAGCAGTATTTTCTAATTCCTGTGGAGCGAGACTCATAATATTTTACCGTATAAATCAGAATTGGAACTAGGTTTGAATTACTATGGTGTAAATCTATATTGCGTAACAAACAAAATAATTTGCACTAAATGTCAACATCAAGCCATGATTTTACATCTCCATCAATCAGTTGTCAGTCTTTAAGTTTAGACTTGCTTTTAGGAATTGAAGTATCATAGTTCATGTACTTTTATTCCATAGTGACCTTTAAATTTCTATTTCAGTTTATGCAATGCATTAATTCATAACCTATGTATAGCAACGTATGTTACGTGAACATGATAACATTAAGTATACGATGTTAGGCAAAGTACTATTGTTAAAAACAGTTGATGGCAATTACCACGACAATGATGCAGAACCATATGCTTTATAATTTTTGATATGGGAATATAGAACAAAATTAGAATTTAGAATTTATTTATATTGTGTATGTTGGTTATAATGGATATCCATATCATCCCTCTGGCTGGATATAGACTCAAGAGCTGTTAAAATTGGAAATTCTTGTTTGATTTTTTGTTCTACAAAAATCAACACTTCATTTATTATATGCAATGCCTTCTCATTTGCAGCTTCAAAGTTTATTACGTAGCTTCCAACTTGGCCTGCGTCTATGAGAATTCCTCCTAGTAATTCTGAAATTTCCCCGACTTCGCCTTCTGATTCAGGAATGTAAGGGATTAGAGAAGATCGAATATTCTTTACAACCGCAATCGTGGGACTTAAGAGAGATACTAAATCTACGATACTCGATATTGTATTCAATTGGATTTTTAAATTCTCAAAGACAATTTTTGATAGAACCACTGTCTTAGATATCTTTCTTATCTGCATTAAGTCAGATAAATATACTCTTGCACGTTCAGAATTATTTTCTTTGAGCAAAGACATTGCATTTCGAAATATCTCATAGTCATTTGATTTTAAATCGTTCGCAATAATCTCAAGCTTAGAGATCTGAAAATCTATTCGTTTTAGAACTGCATCAACTCTTGGCTTTAAAGGGATCCGATGCTTTATTGAACTATCGTACTTACTTTCGTCTTCTAGTAACGGCTCTGGATTTATCCATTTTGATTTAAATTGCATATTATGTGCTACATCTGTTTATACAATACACTTAATACTTCATATGTACCAAATCATTTTGTAACCACAGTAACATTGGTTTATAGTAACAGCTTAGTATTTTTTTGAACATTGGCTCAATCTATTTAACTATCAACTTTACCTTTTATGGAAATCACTGTTGATACTTTCTATGCATCCAAGATACAATAATACTGAACTTGTCATGAGTCTAGAAGAATTCGGTCTATCAAAATACGAGGCAAAAGCATACCTTACAATGATTGGCAAAGGTTCACTTTCCGCTAGTGAAATAGCATATTATTCAAATTTGCCCCGTACAAAGGTATATCCTACACTGAAGAAACTAGAGAAGAAAAAGTTGTCTGTAATTTCGCAGCAAAAACCAGTCATTTGTAGTCCCATCTCTCCTGAAGAAGCATTCGGTGAAATAGTTGAACTTCATGAACGAAGATTAAAGAACATGAAAAAGATTGTGGAAATCTTACAGAGAATAAATAACGAAGCACAAAGCCCTGCCGGTTCTGAAGAAAAAAGATACTTCATACTTGATCCTACCTCTGCATTAGAAAGAGTCGCTAACCTTATTGCTAGTTCCAGATCTTCGGTAAATGCTATTCTTGATGTATGGGGTATAAGATTAATTTCCCAGTGCAAACTATCACTCTTGAGAGCAATTAATAGTGGAATAAAAATTAGGCTTGTGATAGCAAATCAATGTATTGGAAATGAGAGTCTTTTTTCATTACCTGAAGGTATTAATTTTAAAGTTGGAGAAGTTTCATCAAATATGATAATTATCGACTCCAATAATATGATATCAATTGATGGCAGCAATGGTAAGGCAGCTATATTTATGTCAATGGATATTTTTGGATTATCACAGATGAAAATTTTTGATGAGAAATGGAATAGTGCGCTAGATATAAGCCATTCAATTACTACCAAGCCAGAGATTATGTTAAAGGCCGCCCAATTAACAAAGACTATTGAAGACGGATTATATTCCTATCTATTTGCATATGCAATTAATCCAAGTGTCGAATCTGCTGGACCACTAATAAAATCAATGGAAAGATTGGGCATAAAGATATCAGATACTGATGTCCATACAATACTAAACATTATCGATATTGCATTGAGAATGCATTATTCAGGTTATTTAAAACATGACAAAAGCAACAACATAATTGTTATTCAATCAAAAATTGAAAACAAACATGTCTTGCCATTGGCAGTTTTGCTAACTTCATATTTTAAATATATAGGTAATGAATCAAAGATAATGCAGAATTTCAAGCAAGCAAGTGCTGAAATTATTCATATTAAATTATCAAAACCTATTATTTGATCAGGTCAAATTGCCTAATTGCTTTAGGTAACGATTCTATCAAATCACTCGCAACCATATGCAGACCAATTCTATTATAGACAATATTCCCCGCAACTCCATTGAAATATACACCTAGAATAGAAGCATCAAAAGGCTTCAATTTGGTTAGGAAACCTGCTGTCAAACCGGACAAGACATCTCCAGTTCCTCCAACTGTCATTGCACAGTTATGTATTTTATTTATGGCCACATGCTCGCCATCAGAGATTATATCTACAGATCCTTTGAGAAGTATAGTAATATCATACTGTTTTGCAAGTCTGTGCACGTTTGAAATCCGTTCCTTTTCTGTTGTTATACCACTAAGGTTCTCTTCTGAAAAAATTCGTTTGTATTCTCCTATATGTGGTGTAATAATAGTATCAGTTCCAGAAATTTCTTTTAAAACCTGGGGGATAAGAGCTGAAGCATCCAAGAGTAATTTTGTACCATTACTTTTAAGTTGCCTTATAAGTGTAAGTAATGCTTCTGACTTCGCTATACTCATACCCATTCCTACAGCGGCGCTATCAGCTTTCTTAGGGATCATTCTTATTAGCCTGTTAACCGATCCTACTGTCAGTTTATCATCAGGTAGAGGCAAGGCTATAATATTTGGAGAAAAACATCTGACAGCTAGAATAATTGATCTTGGTACTGCAGTATACACAAGGTCAGTGCCTGACCTTATAGCTGCCATTGAAGCAAGTATTGGTGCACCATGGTATTTTCTACTTCCTCCAGCAATAAGGACTATACCATTATCGCCTTTTTTTGAAGATCTCAGACGTGGTATAACAAGTTTTTTTATAAGAGTAGAAGTTACCGTTACTTTTTTCGCCAAATGCATATTGTAGCAGCCTTACCAGCAAATAACTAATATACATGTATATCCTAATTGTTTGCCATGTGCATTTGTATAATAATGCTCCACTTATTTTCTGAGAAATAAGTAGTACATATTGGAAATTATTGATCTTTAAGACGATATTAATATATGATGCTACCTAGATTTTGTATTTGCAAATAGTGGAGTATCTCAAGGAAAGCAACATAAAGAGATACCAAATTATCTCATTAATCTTAAAATTATGGCTAGTTTGGTACAGAATTATTTGTACTCTAACCGCGACTGCTTGCAGCAAATTTATGATTCTTCATTCCCACTAGTAATTCCTACTCATTAGAACCTCATTTATCGGATCTAAATTTTAGGTACAATTATTGGCTATGCGTAGTTATTTTACCAACTAATCCTTGATTGTAATATTAATAAAAATCCACTTTCTGATTCTCAGGCCAAAGATAGCATATACACAGTATGAATTAACCTATGTCCATTATATGCTGTGTTTATGACTAGTACAATACTGTTTATATACAAATATGAATAAATGGAGATTGTTATTTTAGTAAATCTATTGAAATGTCTTGATACAGACCATTAGGTAAAATCCGTCTGATCGATATTGGCAAAGCTTTAAGATCAAGTTCCGCTACTGCCAAGGTGATAGAATCTCTGATATCATTTGGAACTCTAATCAATGATGGAGCTCCTAAAGATAGCTGTAAGGATCTTGCACCACTAATTCTAGCTCGCTCAAATCTTGTAAGTCTAGGCGGTCCTATCAAGACTCTGTTTTCAGAAGTAATTTCCTTGAGCTCAAATTCGACTTCATTATATGTAACTACCTCGTCTTCTGGACGATTTGATTTCTTGATAGTTTGGTCAATTTGTAATTCCGCGTTTATGTCCAGATCATCGGAAATCTGTTCGGTCTCCAAATGTTTCTTCATTTTTTTGCTGGAGGAAGATCGTTTCGACTTAGATTCCACTTTCTTGGCTGTCTTTTCTTTAACAGAAGAGGACGTTTTTGAGATATGTTTTCCATTCGAAGAATGCTTTACTACCAAAGAATACTGCAAAAGATAATAGATATATAATTAAACGTTACGAATTGCTCCTTCAGAGAAATAAATGTTTTCATATAAAGAATGGTTCTTTATACTAAGACAATGGTATGAGTAGTTCACATTCTGTTTCAAGACTTCCTATGATCCTAGAGATATTAAATAGAGGATCGGCTCAATGCGAAATAATACGCCATTTATCTCCACTAACCGTGGGAACAATTTTAAAAGGTCTGCCATTGCAGGGCAGAGTGCATAAATTTGCGGATATATTAGTCTATATCGATACAGGACTAATTATAGGAGCTGAAAAACAGAAAACCCAGTTTAAGCGTGGCGATATAGCTTATATGACATATAATGGCTCGATATGTATTTTTATCAAAGATTCGTCATACAGACCTATGAATCCTATAGGAATAGTTAAATCGAATCTAGAAGTGATAGAATCTACACAGACAGGTGACATAATGATTCTAAAAAATCAGGCTTAATCGTATTAGCAGTATATATAGTATCGTCAAAAACTGATGATATGAAATATCTTGATTCGCATCAAGATAAGGTAATTGACACACCAAAAATTGCTGATTGGCGAATACAGAAAAATGCTATTAACATAATTGGCTTATTCAAGCTTTAATATTGCATTTCCGATATTATGTATGTTAAATTCATAGTTTTTCCAATTTGTAGACCCTATGTCCACTGTAACCACCTACATTTTTTATGATCCCTTTTGCCTCAAGCGATTTGAGAAAAGCACTAGCAACAGAAATTTTTACACCTGCGGTCCTTGCAAAGCTTTGTGCCATGATTGCCTTCATGCCCTCCAGCACTTTTAATCCCTGCGATTCTTCCACAAAAACTGATAGTTTCTGTTTCTGCTGTGGTTTTGAGCTAGTCTTCTTAGAATCCTCTTTTTTTACTATTTTGACATCACCAGATTGATTGTTAGCACTAGACTTTTCTGTTGATCCTACGGGTTTTTTCTTTACGCCTCCCATAACACGAACATGGGGTAAATGCATTTATAAGTTATATCTTTCGATATAGGAAAGAGATAGCGTATCCAGCATAAGAAGTAGTTTTGACATATGAATACGCGGGTAATATGAGGCACATAAAGTATGCAATGGATAGGATATATCCATATAATACTGCTGTATATACGATGATACTTTCTGCACTTGTTGGCTTGATATATATATAATAAATTGATGATTCAGAAATTCAAAAGGTTCAGAGAATATAGCTGTTAACTGCACTCATTTCTAAATATTGTGGTATTTTCAAAAGGAAGATCTTTAGATTCGTCAAAATGATTGTAATAAAGAGTACTACTTGAAATAATGCTTAAGGGTAATATATCTTTGAAGTCATCATTGAACTTTTCTCTTATTGTAGGGACGTTTGAACAGATGGAGCAAACAACAAGTAGACTTGCTCTTACTGATTATCTTGTATCTCTATTGAAAAGAACTCCATCCGACATTATTGACAAAGTAATCTATCTTATTCAGGGCAAAATCTATCCAGATTACCAGGGAGTAGAACTAGGTATGGCAGGAAAAATGGCTATGCGTGCACTTGCTCAATCTGCTGGATTGGATGTTGGAGTCATAAAAGAAGCCTATCGGAAAACTGGCGACCTAGGTGATGCTGCTAAAGAGGTAATGAAATCAAAGAATCAAACCACTCTATTTGAGGATAAGATGACTGTTGAAAGAGTATATTTAACGTTAGATAAGATTGCAAGGACTAGTGGTTCTGGATCACAGGAAGTTAAGGTACGGCTTGTGAGCAGTCTCTTAAACAATTCTACTCCAAGCGAGAGCAGGTATATAATGAAGTTTGTAATGGGAACACTTCGGCTCGGCATCGCAGATTATACTGTAATGGACGCATTAGCGCTAGCATTTACAGGTAATAAGTCAAATAGGACTATACTTGAAAACGCTTACAATGTTTCAAGTGATCTTGGAACAGTTGCTAAATTACTAGCTACAAAAGGTGTCGAATCTGTAAGATCAGTTCAAATAAGTTTGTTTAAGCCAATCAGACCCATGCTGGCAGAACGTGTAACTACATCTGAAGAGGCATTAGAAAGAATGGGTAGTAAAGCCGCAGCAGAATATAAACTCGATGGCGAAAGAATACAGATTCATAAAAGAAAAGAAAGGATAGAGCTCTTTTCTAGGAGACTTGAAAAAATCACAGATCATTATCCCGACGTGGCAGAGGCAATACTATCGATTACTGCAGACGAAGCAATATTAGAAGGGGAAGTTGTTGCTGTTAACTCCCATACGGATGAATTTCTTCCTTTTCAAGAACTAATGCATCGTCGAAGAAAATATGGCATAAAACAAGCAATGGAAAGTTATCCTGTAATTATGAATTTTTTTGATATATTATACATGAATGGAGATAATAAAACTGCGCTAACTTATCTTCAGCGTCGCAAAGTACTTGAAAAAATAATGCAAGGATTGAGAAACGAAAAGATTAGACTAGTTCCACAAACTATTGTCACAAATTCAGAGCAATTAGAGAAGTTTACGGCATCTGCAATTGAAAGTGGTTGTGAAGGAATAATGGTAAAGCAGCTCACAAGTATATACAGAGCGGGAGCCAGAGAATTTGCCTGGGTGAAGCTAAAACGTGAATACCGAAGCGATCTCGCAGATACATTGGATTTGGTTATAGTTGGTGCACTCTACGGCAGAGGCCGCAGAGTAGGCAAGTACGGTGCACTTTTACTTGCAGCGTATGATTCTAAATGTGACATTTTTAGAAGTACATGCAAAGTTGGAACTGGTTTTACTGATCAACTGCTTGAACAATTTTACAATAATTTGGAAAGTCATCTGATTACACACAGACATGCAAGAGTGGACACAGGAATGAAAATGGATGTATGGTTTGAACCAAAGATTGTAATTGAAGTCTCAGGATCTGAGATAACTTTAAGTCCTTCCCATACAGCCGCCATGAACTCAATAAGACAAGGATATGGACTAGCCCTTAGGTTTCCAAAATTTACTGGTAAAATAAGATATGATAAGAAACCAGAAGATGCTACTGATGTTAATGAATTAATATCACTTTACAAAAAACAAATGAGAGCCATAAAAACTAGCTGAAAAAAGGATTTATTTAATATATATATCGATATTTATGCTTCAGCGTTCTGAATCATAATTGAATCGACAAAAGAATAAATTGTCATATATTCTTACTACGATTGAATTTTTTAGTTTAAATCCATTCCATTATTGGTTTAACGCTTATTATCAGTTTAAAACTTGTCAGTATATCTTTACATCTATTTCTAATAGTGACCTCCGTGACACCTGCTAAACTTGATACGTCTATTTGCAAAAGATTGACCCCAAGCAAAACTGCAGCTAAGTATATGTATGCCGCAGCTAGCCCATTCGGAGCCTTACCGTCTGCAAGCATGTGATCATCAGTTTTATGCGCTATATCAATTGCTAATCTCTCAACTTTCATATCAATTTTTGCCATGTTTGCAAGTTTGGCAATATACTGATCGATTGCAAGTGTTGCCGGAATTGTCTTGGATTGTATCGTAGAGGGAGATGATGGTGCTGATGACTCCAATTGCGATATTACATGGGGAGACGAGGACGATGTTACCATATGCTCTGTGAAGACACCCATTTCCATAACCATCATTCTATAATACTTCGATGCAAGTTTTAAGCTAGACTTATCTTGTTCACCTATGCCGGTTGCTTTAACAATTTCCTCTAACGATCGTACTATTGAGCATCTTTTGCAGGCTAGGTAAATTGTTGCTGCTGCCATACAAATAACAGATTTTCCTTTTGCTTCACTTTTATTCTCAAAATTTCGATAAAGCATAGCTGCTGTTTCTACTAATGTCTTTGGAAGTGACATTGCGGAAGAAATTTCGTTAATTCTGGATAAAACATTTGAGAGTCTCCTTTCTTTTGGGGATGCAACTCTTATTCTTGAATGCCATTTACGCATATTATTCATCTGCTCTATCATTTCGTAATCAATTAATTTACCACTATAGTCTTTTGAACCAAGAGCAATTTCAGTTCTCAGGCCATAATCATGTAGTGATAGGCTTGTAAATCCGCTGGCACGGGTATTTTTTGTCTTTTCTTCAAAGTCGGTTGAATGTGATTCCGGACCGTAATCATCAACCTGATCCATCACTACACATCCGCACTTTTCACAAATGTATTCGCCTTTGCTATAGTCATGAATAACATGTGACTTACATTCAGGACACTGTGTATAATATTCTGTGGATTTCATTTTAGAGTCCCTCTTGTCGCTCTGTCATGTCCAAAGTGTTTACCTTGCCGGCTATGCATATATCTGGAAGTTTGTCGGCTATATTGTATTCCTCCTCTGAAGACCTTGATGCCAATTATTTTATTTATTCTGTCGATCATTGGCACCACTGACGCATAAGGAGCAGTAACGGGTCCAATTACTTCAATTACTTTGCCGATACGTTTTCCTTTTGTGTCAATGATCAGTTCCCCGCTTCTTGGTTCTTTACCTATAGCTGTAAGTTTTACTATGAGTCTTCCGCTTTTTGCTAAGTGCATGATCTCTCCTATTTCTTCCAATTCTGTGATCACCAGTAGATCTACTCGTTATCATTCTATTCTGTCAAGAATAATTTAGTTTATTGATAAGAATATTGCGACACTAATTAGAAGAATAAATTTTTACTATTGAATTAAAATAATTGATCATTCCGTTGGTCACTACCTCTGACCAGTTTTTTGTTTATTTCTTTTTTGTAACATTTTTTCTGCAACATCACTAATGATCACAGATTTTCTCACACCTTCTGATTTTGGAAGCATTATGTATCCTGATTTGACAAAAAATCTCCTAGGATACCTAGCTTTATCGTTGGTATTTTCTGTTGCTGGATCGTAACCTGCCGATTTAGCAGCATCGACTAACTCAGCGACTGTTGGATCAAAGACTGCACGATCGCGTTTAACCCTGCGCCCTTTGCGTTTTGATAAATGCTTATTAAAATAATCTAGCCATAGAATTACATGTTCGTAATCTTTCAACTCTCGTTACTTGTTTGCTCTCAGATATTAAGATTAAAAGTAAAAGATATTACTTTAGATCAAGCTCTGCAATAGTATGCGTCTACCAAGAAAATATTGGAATCGTCTCACAATAACGATTCTTCTACTACTGCAAAGTAATATAAATAATAGTAAGGTGGTCACTAATTTATCTTATTTCAAAACTATAGCAGATCCCACCTCACCTTGTTTGGTTACTGCAAAACTTCTTCCAACTCTATAAACACATATTCACCAAATTTTTTCAGCAACTCTTTGTGTCACTTATATTGCGGCGGTATCTTCTCCAATAATCTTAATTTCCACTATCACCCCTATAATATAAATAGAGATCTGTTGCTGCTTGGTTGTATAGCTAGAGTATTGTAGACTTTTTTATGTAATGAATCTTGTTGCAAGGCTCGGTTACAAAGACAAAAAAAGTAATAACCTTACTCTAAGGACTAAGCAAGGCTTTCTATCATTTAGTATAGATGAGTCGATTCAGCTACTACTACTTTCAACATTTATGACACTTATGATATAAAGCTAATTTATATCCATAGATCAATGAGATTTTTTGGATAGGTTAACAACTATACAAAAAGCACTTTTGTACTATTCAAGTAACGTTTAAGATATGCGATAGTTATCTTATAAATATGGCACGAATTCATGCTCATACTCGTGGCAAATCTCATTCTGTTCGTCCAGCTTCTAAAAACACACCATCTTGGCCGGTATACAACCAAGGCGAAATATCTTCACTAATTGTCCAGCTGTCAAAAGAGGGTTTGACTCCAAGTGAAATTGGGATTCAATTACGCGATGAACATGCAATACCGCTCACGAATCCAATACTCGGCAAGAGTATCACCGACGTACTAGACGAGAATAATATCAAACGAGATATGCCAGAAGATTTAAACCAATTAGTTCAGAAGGCGGTAGGACTTCAGAAGCATCTTAGACTCCACAATAGTGATCATAGAAATATTCGTTCGCTGGAGCTAATTGAAGCAAAGATACACAGACTTTCAAGATATTATAAGCGTATTGGAAAACTTCATAAAAGTTGGAAATATGGCGCAGTTATCGCTCAGCTAGAGTAAGATCCTATCATGGGTGTTAATGAGCTTCATCAAGATCTAAAACTTTTTTCTGAAAAGATTTCTGCTGTGGTTGAAAATGGTGAAGAAATCTCTATTATAAGCCATTTGGATGCAGATGGTATAACTTCCGGCAGCATTATTTCTACCTCTTTAGCAAGGCTAGGAGCAAAGTGGACTTTTAGAACCGTTTCTGATATCAATTTGAATGTCATTGAGCAATTGAAGTCTGACAGTCACGATTTCTATATAATTACTGACCTTGGGACAGGTATGGCAAGAGAATTATTTCATTCCCTCAATAACAAATGGATCATAATTGATCATCATCAAATCCCACAAGAAGAAATGACAGCAGATTATAATGACCAGATCCTAAACTCCTGGAAGTATAATATAGACGGTGGCAGCGAAATTAGTGCCGGGGGAATGGCATATATGGTTGCCAATGCAATTGACAGAAAAAACAAAGACCTCTCCATTACTGCAATTATTTCTGCTATAGGGGACAGACAAGATCAAGGAGATAAGAGATCGCTTATCGGTATGAATTCAGAAATTCTGAAAACTGCCCAGACACTAGGGTTAATCAGTGTAGATCTTGATCTTATGTTCACGGGACGTGAAACTAGGCCACTTCATGAAGCACTTGCCTATACTTTATTTCCTTATATCGATGGACTTACTTGGAACATAGAAAATTGTTATTCGATAATCAAAAATTCTGGAATAAAAATGAAGGTCAACGGAAGGTGGCGGGTGACCTCTGAAATTTCACAACAAGAGAAGAGTACCATTCTAGATGCGATTGCCAAATTTGTAGCTGCTTCACAAAATACAGAAGCTAATGTCATAGATAATCTCACAGGGTATACATATACTCTTATTAATGAAGATCAAAGAAGTCAGCTTCGTGATGCTAGAGAGTTTTCAATCCTCCTCAATGCGTGTGGACGTATTAGAAAAGCTGGTGTAGGTATTGGAATTTGTATGGGTGATAGAAATGCAATGTTAACTGAGGGCGAAGAGATAGTCGCTAATTATCGAATAACCTTGAGAAATTATATTTCTACAATCTTTGCCGAAAAGTGGCGGTTAGTTGATGACGGAAAAACGGTTTTTGTCAACGGAGAGGGACTCTTGGCTGAAGATATGCTCGGTGCAGTTTCTTCATTGTTAAGTGGATCCCCTACGTTTAGTGGTCGGTTGCTTTTTGTAAGAACTCTATCTAGGGACAGTACTTACAAATTTTCCTCAAGAAAATGCATGGGATGTAGATCAGAATCAAACCTAGGCTTAATAATGCGACACTGTTCAGGGTCTGTAGGCGGAGTTGGTGGTGGTCACGCTGCAGCCGCAGGCTGTAGGATTCCATCTCCAAGATTGGAATACTTTATGCAAAGTGTTCGGAGCGCTGTAGTGGATGCCCGATTCTCGACTGCAGCTTAAGATAACGTCAGTTATAGAGATAAAATTTTCAAAAAAGACTGAGATAAATGCAATCATGAAAGCATTAATACCAGATAATGTTAACTTCCCAAAAGGATTATCAATGCGAATGTTCTCTAAAGATAATAATACATTATTTCTTGAATTTTTCTGTAACGTTGGAATTGAAACGCTACTCAATACTATTGATGAAGTATTAGATCATATTTCAATGGCAAAAAAAGTGATAGCCAATGCTTGATTTAAAAATCTTGAAAGAAAATCCACAAATTATAAAGGATATGTTGGAAAAGCGGAAATTAAATTTTCCAATTAATGAACTAATTGCTTTTGGTAAGAGGCGACGTGAATTGATAGCTGAATTGCAGCAGATCAAGCATAAGAAAAACACCATCTCAAATTGTATAGCCCTCAAAAAAAAGAATAACATTGATATGACTGCAGAGCTCGAAGAAATGAAAGCAATTGGGAGAGAAATTCTTAGTCTTGAGGAAGAAAAAACAACAGTAGAATCAAAATTCAATGATTTGATGATGATGCTTCCAAATATGGTTGACAAATCTGTCCCAATTGGGAATGATGAAACTGATAATTTAGTTATTAAACAAAAAGAGACAAACAAACAGCTAAATTTCAAACCTAAAGATCATGTTGATATTTCGACTAAGCTTGATTTAATCGATCTTGAAAGGGCTGCAAAGATATCTGGTGCAAGGTTTTATTTCCTGAAAAATCAGCTGGTGATGATGAACCAGGCGCTGATACACTTTGCATTAAAATTTCTATCGGAAAAAGGGTATACACTTGCACAACCGCCTTATATGATTAGAAGGGGTGCCATGGAAGGAGCAGTAATACTAGGAGACTTTGAAGATGTAATTTATAAAATTGAAGAAGACGATCTGTATTTGATAGGCACTTCTGAACACGCAATTGCTTCGATGCACATGGATGAAATTTTAGATGGTAAAAAAATGCCAATAAGGTACGCTGGTGTAAGTCCATGTTTTAGAAAGGAAGCTGGTGCACACGGCAAGGACATGAAAGGTATTTTCAGAGTGCATCAGTTTGAAAAAGTCGAACAATTTGTATATTCGCGTCCGGAATACTCAAGTAAAGAACATGATAATATGTTAACAACAACAGAGGAATTTTACGAAAAGCTTGGAATCCCTTATCGAGTAGTGCTGCTCTGTTCAGCAGAGTTAGGCAAGGTTTCAGAAAAAACGTATGATATTGAGGCATGGTTGCCAGGTCAAAATGCATATAGAGAGATTGGATCATGTTCAAACTGCACTGATTATCAATCTCGTAGGCTAAGGATCAGATTTAGAGATAAGACAAATGAGCAAACTCGGTTAGTCCACACTTTGAATAGTACGCTTGTGGCCACTGAGAGAACGATGGTGACAATTATCGAAAACTATCAGACCGCAAAGGGTACTGTCGAAGTTCCAAATGTCCTTCAAAAGTATATGATGGACATTAAGGAAATTTCATTACAAAACTAAGAAACAACTAAAGCATTAAATACGAATAAATAATACTCATTTGGTAACTGTCAACTGGAATTTTAAGGTAGGATGCCTGATATAATTTTATAGTATCGTTCACAGATAGAGAATATTTCTCTTTATGACCATTGATGATACAAGTATCATAAGTTGATGATACAAATATAATCTCAGATCACTTCAACAGTAGGACTGAAACCTTTAGACATAAAGATTAAATAATTGGATTCGACAAGTTACGATATATGAATAAGCCAAGTCTAATGGCTACGACAGCGTTAGTTATTCTAATAGCTTCAGCATTTGCACTACCTGTGATTCAGATGGCAAAAGCACAATACGTAGGTGGGGGAACAACTGGTGGCAATATTGAAGAGCAATTGAAACTGGCAAAAGCAAAAATTACCAACGCAAAGACAGCAGGAGCATATGGTTCTGGTACTCCAATGCTGGGAACTAATATTAACGAAACAACGATTTTTATCGCCGTCCTAGTAGCAATATTTGGTGGAGTTGCAGCAGCGTTCTTTATAAAGAGCAGAAGTGGCGCAAAAGCACAAGCAACTACCTAACTAACTCTTTCATTTTTTATTTTTAAGGAGAAATACTTGCAATTGTAAAGTATTTTTTACGGCTACAATATGCAAGAAATGATTATTTTTTATTAGTTCTGCACTTTCATATCCAATTCCCTTCGCATATATAGGTTAAAAGCAGTTATAACTATTGAGACATTCTAACCAAAATGTATATATCATAGAATTCTATTTGCTCTATATGTAATGAGCGCTATCGTAAGCCTTATGGCAGTAGCTATTACTTCATTCAAGGATCTGGTTACACAGATTGGACCAGCTTATGACCCGCTATTCTATGACGTAATGGTGTACATATTCGGCACTATGCTCTTCGCGGTCTTCTTGTTAAGCGTCATTGCGTTCTGGCTAAGAAGAAAGGGTCTCGGTGGCGGTTCTGCAAAGGAAAAATGGACACAGGAATTAGAAAAATACTTTGAACGTGAGCAGATTGGTTTGATTCCAGACGAAAAACACCACTGGTAGATAAAATTTGACCTAGCAGAAAAAACCTAGTGCCTTCCAAACTTCTTTTCTTTGTTTTTATTTAATACCTGGTCTCACTGTGAATTACAAATCACCAATCTAAAAATCTATCGTGAATGGTAAAATAGGTTTTTTGTTTCCATTAACCTAAATAATAATTCGTTATTACAAGTATATGTGTATATATATGTATATATCTACGTGTGGGTACAAGATGGCGTTACCAATAAAAACCTATTAGTAGAAATATACCTTGTGATTGATAAATTAAAAATATTGTCAATAAATGTCAATCTAGGGTGAGTTCAAATCTCACTATGATCGTGCACAGAATATGAAGTTTAAAATGTATAAAAAAATTAAAAAAAGATTAGGGCTTTTCTAAATTACTTGCCATGGTCTTGTAGCGAATGTTATACCAAGGCCTGCACCAATCAGGATGCACTGGTAAACTATATTTCCGTATGGGACAGGCTTGAATATAGGTGGACCGGTTACCTGGACAGTTTGACCTGGACCCAGACCCGGACCGATGTGCTCTATATTAAGTTGGGTGTGGAGATGATAGATCCCAGGTTCCAATGCTTTTGCTGTAATAGAATATGGTACTGTTCCTTGGGGCGGGATATCAAATATATTTCCTGGTGGATCTCTTGCAATGAATTCCCACCTGACACCCGCGTTTACTGAATCACTAAATAGCGATAACCATGCTCTTAAAGGTCTATTGACTAAGCTTTGGAGTGTACCCTTAACTGTTATTGAGTCACCAGTATGAACTGTTTGAGCAGAAAACGATTCATCTGCTATTTTTACGAACCTACTTTGAAGCTGTGCTTGTACACCATGTCCCTCTGCAATTGGTAGAAAAGCAAATGCCGTAGACAGCACCGTGACTGCCGCAAGAGCCGTCACAAAGAACGTCTTGCTATTCATATATTGTATCTAGCCATACCACAATGAAGAATGATATATATTTTGCTGTTTGCTGTATTACCGCCGTCAACACTCCGGAGATTATCATAATTGATTATCATCGTTGCTGGTCAATTGAGTAGTTAAAATATGTACAAAGAATTAAGTAAAATATATCACGTCATTCAATTTTTGAGTGTATAAAATACAAGTTCATCATTAATTACTGCATAACTTGGAATGTCAAGTTAATATATCACTTAGCAAGCATCATCATTTGACGAGTAAAAATGGCACAAATGCCAGCACTTATACCAAAGGAAGTAGAAATCCAAAGACTAAAGAAGATCTATATCATGGTCATAATGCT
>JBJMFM010000200.1:0-3066 GCA_045808425.1 Nitrososphaeraceae archaeon
CACAAGATACATAAGAAAAATATATAGTTGACAAGTGAGAAAATTAGTACATGCCAGTAAAACTAGGAAAGAAGAAATACGAAAAATTTTCAGATGCATCTGCAGCAATTCAGAAAAAGAAAGGTATATCAAAAGATAGAGCCAATGCATATGTTGCATCAGTAGAACGTAAGCAAGGGATAGAACCAAGAACAGGAACAAGGACGACAAAAAAGACGACAACTAGACGAAAATCAAAGAAATAACTCCGGAACTATATCTTATATTTTAATGCATATTTTCTATCTGTGTACTGTAAATCCAGAATTAGTATAAGTTTTCTGTCAATGCTTAAGAGTATATGGTAGCAGATAGAGTATGCCTCCTATCGTAGGGGAATACAAGATATGGAGGGTCTCTGTCTAGCTGCAAAAATTGAGTTATAGTATTAATAAATGATGGCTATCTGTCTGGACAGGGAGAGAGGTTTTAGATGGTTGGAAAAGTTATTTATTCCATATTGTATGTTAAGTAACTTCAGAAAGAAAAAGTGATGATATTGAAAAATGGTATATGAGAAACTAGCTCAGTATGGTCCACTTCCATTGAGGATTCTAGCTGGAATTTCGTTTATAATTCATGGTTTACCTAAGCTGTCCAATATAGCAGGTACGGAGCACTTTTTTGCTAATATGGTTGGATTACCAGCACCAATGGCTCTACCTGTAGGTTTACTAGAAGTAATAGGTGGTATTGCTTTGCTTGTTGGAATTTTAACTAGGCTAGCTTCTATTATGTTTATAATAGAGATGATTGGCTCTACAATTACTGCCAAACTATCAAAGGGTTTTGTTGGTGGATATGAAGTAGATTTGTTATTGATGGCAATATCAATTAGCCTATTGCTGACAGGTCCAGGAAGAATATCTATTGAATGGAATGTCTTGAAAAGAGAAATATTTCCTAAAGGTAAGCAAGCAGTATTACAACAATTACAGAAGCTACAAAGGTAATCCCTCTGGGATAAAAAAACTTTATGTTCCGCATATATCTCGTACGTTTTAGGTCTATTGTCTATAGATAACAATTGACGTAGACAGTACGAGAATATATGCAGGTTGTTGCCTATTAGACGATATGTATAGACGGTCTATTCTCTGGGTTATTAATTTTAGATAACCAAGTTAAGTCAGATTTTTAAATTATTCAATATGTATTATTGATATCTGCATAATAGAGAACTAGTCAGCTAGTTTCCCACACTTTATGATGGCAGAACTCAAGCAGCGGGCGGGTATTCCATCATCAACCCGCTGCTTCTTTAAATAATTATACTTTGTTAATTCAAGACGGCCATTGTACATACAATATGATATTACTATTATTTTTATTTTTAGCTTTTTGCATGTGCTTTTCTTTTTGTTTTTCCTTGATTCTTAATTTTGCCTTATCTTTGAATAGTCTGGGTCCTATCCTTAATCTATATCCACAACAAGGACAGTATATTCCATCCCATTTTATAAATATCTCACATATTTGACAGCGTTTCTGTCCAATAGCATAACGACCATAACTAATAGGACCGGATGCCTTGTGACGTATGCATATACCTTTACATACCATTTAGTGTATGCTATATTCAGCGTTATTCAAGGAAAAGAGGATAATCATCCAATGAAAGGTAAACATTGGTCTATGGAAGTCAGACAGAAAATAAGAACTGCTAACTTAGGCCAAAAGCGAACAGATGAATTATAAATTACAAGAGCCAATATCAGCAAAGGTCTAAAGAAGCACTGGAGAGAGTTATTTGAATAATAATAATGGAAATAAAAATAATCACGCTTCAAAGATTGGAGTGGTATAGGCAAATAAACGAACAAACACCTTAAGTGAGTGATATTTTCCCGATTTATGTAATTATTTGGTTAAATACCATCATTATGGTATCATATAGAACTATGACACATAACAAAACAACTACAAGATTAGCAATGTTAGCTGCACCAGTAGTAGCAGCGGCGACGTTGATTTTCATGTCCGTGCCGATGGTAGCGCAAGCCGATCCGGACAATGGAAATAATGGCCAATGTATACAGGTGCAAAAAATTCTCCCACCTGAGGTGCAAGACTATGAGGGTTGTCACGATACGTTTACCGGGCCTGGCCATAATGAACCACCACCCTTACCTTAACTTTTTTCTTTCTTTCTTCAATACAACCAACGAATACAATCATTGTTATATGTTGAGTTACATCAAATGAATGTACTTTAATATTATTTCTTATAATGTGATTATAAGACCAATAGTGTCCCCTCCGTCCTTCCATGGCAAAGAAACTTAACTAACTGTATAGGTGTAACAACTCAAATGGATATGTTCAATGATTCTAATCTTATAGTTCCGGAATATTGTGATAACTGCGGACACCTTGTTTTAAGATATCATCTGATATGGAAGGATGAAAATAACAATACATACTACTCCAAATGTTTTGGGGCAGATACTGATTGGTACTACAGAACTTTCGGTAATATGGATTTTAGTGCTATGGACGAAGCTTCCTTTGCACAAATGATTGAAAAGGATGTCACATGCAAATGTACAAAGGTCCCCTAGCTGCATAATCTTGAAGCCTCTAATGCAATTCAAGCACCAGTATTCTGTCGGTGGATTGCAGTCAGTTCTGTACATCTCTACAACAAACTCCGGTCTTTCTCTTTGACAACGGGTACAATAACCTGCGTAATTTTTCATTCAAGTCACGATTATTATTATAATAGGTCATGTTATATGTCTCAAGATAACAATATTAGCTTGCTTTTAATAATTTAATGACCAATGTATATGATGTACAAATATAAGTAATGATAATAAAGATAAAAAAAAGATATTGCTCCTTCTCAGGCAGATACATCTTCAATAGACGTGACGACGACAACAAACGTCGGAGATAAGGATAAAAAAATACTGGATACTGGAGATATATCAAGAGCAAGTATTGCCAAAGGAATAAGTCCTGATGATGGAGGAGTAACTGCAGCAGATATTGTGAAAGAAACGACTAAACCAGACGATGTAATTT
>JBJMFM010000201.1:0-12869 GCA_045808425.1 Nitrososphaeraceae archaeon
CATTATCGTCGTTAGTGTAAACATGACATTCCTTATCACGCTTTCCATTCGTAAGGTTCACAACTTCTTGTAGAGAAATACAAACTCAATGGATAGCGGTTGATTCCAGGCAGCAATTTTTGCGGAGAACTAGGTCGCTAAATATGGAGTGATCGAGAGAATTCTCTTTTTTTAATTATATCATATATAGGTAATTATATTTGGCAGAGATACGTGAATCAGAGTCAATGATCTTCACGAAAATTTGGCAATTCCACATTCCTTTCAATCCGATCTATTGCTCCCAAAACAAATATCTACAGCACGTTTATACAAAAATGAACTAAAATGGATCTACCCTCAATATGACCCAGATATATTAGTAGCCGTGAAAGATGTCTTCAAAAATCCGCCTTTTAATTTGACGTTTATAGATTTCTCGACGATTAATAGCATAAGCGGGAAGGATTTTAATATCATGTTATGAATCTTCCAAACGTGGACTATGAAAGTCTCAGATATTGTAACATACAAAGTGATAACGGCTAATCCAGAGGACACTGCTTCAAGAGCTTTAAAACTTATGTATGAAAATAATACTAGCTATTTGCCGGTAGTCGATGACAGCGGAAATTTTCTTGGTATGGTATACGCTAAGCAATTTCTTACTGTAAACGCTATGCCCAGTTCGAAATTGAAGAACTTCATTACTAAAACTCCTCTGTTAAATGTAAGTGATATGATTGAGAAAAGCGTTGAACTTTTCATGACAACAGGAAAGCATGTATTACCAGTATTCCATGATGGAAAGCTATATGGTACTATTAGCGAAAATGACGTGATTTTGACCTCGGATTTTGGTCATGCAATGGTTGATCAGATAATGTCAGGTGCTATCGTGGTGGAAGATCAATCAACGCTAAGCAACGCTCTATCAAAGATGCGCCGCTATAACATATCTAGACTTCCTGTGATTAACTCGAATGGGATTCTGATTGGGATTGTAGCGGCCCTAGATGTCGCAAATCTTATTTCTGTTCCCAGAGAGCGGGCTTCGAAATCACCAGGTATTGGGACAGCAGTAGCTATTAGGGATATTAAAGTCAAGGAAATCATGAGGAAAGCGTCGTCAGTGGAAGCGGGCACAAGACTAAATTCATTAACCGAAAGGTTTAGAACAACGGACGAAGTCGTCGTGGTAGGAAACGGTAGACCTATTGGCATAATCACGCCAAAGGATGCATTGGAACTTATACTGCCGAAACGATCGGAACCCTCAATTCATATCGCGCACGTCGATGAAGATAATATACGCAGGGAAATCGAAGAGCAGTTTAGTAGATTCCTAAAAAAAATTCAAGGAAAATTGGAAAATGTACAGTTAGTAATGGTGTATGTCGATAAACATAAAACTCACAAGTATTCACTCAGGGCTCGAACTATTACTGATAAGGGTATAATCGACGCCAAGGCCGTAGGCTATGATGCCTTGAGTGCCTGTAAAGAACTGATCTCGAGACTTGAGAGAAGAATAAAATCTGAGCATAGTCAAAAAGTGCGGAACAAGCAACACAGGGATCCCAACAGAAGCTTACCATGGCAAGAATGATTCCGGAAAATAGCGCAGATGAGGAGATTCGAACTCCTGATCGCCCGAGGGCGAATCGGCTTGCTTTCAGCCATAGACTCAAGGCCGACGCATTATTGTGTTCTCATTCCTTTAGCTTGAGATGACCACTCTGCCACATCTGCTCGCTCCTTGACTAGGACCGGTTCCTACTATTATATATTTAATTGGTTTCACTCAAAAAAGAGTAAAAACTAAAATTTTTTGTATTACAATCCCGGGTGAAGTCTATATAAACATATATTTCAAGCGTGAAATAGAAGAGAAAGAGATGAGTTTTACCACACAGCGCATAACTAATCTTGCAACTCAAAAAAACAGAATATCTAGTCGGCTTTTCATAATACACCTGGTCAGCACCATATAATAGAAATGATTCCAATAAATAAGCCATGGCTAGATCTAGAAGAAAAAAATGAGATAATGAGTGTTTTAGATGAAAGCGCTCTTACTTCAGCGGCCAAAGACGGGGGAAAGAGAGTGAGAGACTTTGAGTTTCAGTTAAGAAACTACCTAAAAGCAAGGCATGTTGTAGCAGTAAACTCTGGAACAGCGGCATTATATGCCGCCTTAGTTGCAGCGGATATTAAAAATGGTGATGAGGTTTTGCTTCCATCATTTACATTTGTGGCCACTGCAAATTCAATAGTCGCAGCCGGTGCAAAACCGATATTTATAGACATAAACAGGGATGATTATACTATCGACGTATCCAAGTTAAAGGCAAAAATTACTGATAAATCCAGAGCCATTATACCTGTTCACCTCTATGGACATCCTTCGGCAATGGATGAAATTTGTGAGCTCGCCGACAAGTATTCTTTGAAAATAATCGAAGATGCTTGCCAATCCATTGGCTCAACGTTCAAAAATAAGCAGACTGGAACCATGGGTTTGATGGGCTGCTATAGCATGTACGCAAGTAAAGTATTAACGTGCGGCGAAGGTGGTGCAATAGCAACAAACAGTGATGATCTGGCAGATAAGCTTAAAATGATAAGAAACCACGGAATGGTTGACGGCTATGATACACGAGTTTTCGGGCTTAACCTGAGGCTTCCAGAGTTAAGCGCCGCCATCGCAAAAGTTCAAGCTAAGAGGTTACCTAGAATGCTGGATTCGAGAAGAAGAAACGCAGAATTAATGTCAAACTTGTTACTCCATATCGCAAATAAATTAGAAATTAAGTTACCTGAGGAAAGTGACAAGAAAAAATTCAATTGGTATCTTTATACTGTCGCGTTTGAAGATAATACTTTGAGGGACAAGGTCAAAGAGAAGATGCTAAATGAGGGAATAGGTGCTACAGTATATTATGATCCACCTGTTCACAAAACTCCTTATTATCATAATATGACGGTAGACTCACACGAGAACAACAATAAGAATCTCTTAAACACAGAGTGGGGTAGTCGACATGTCCTATCATTACCAGTTCATCCGTTAGTGACAGAGCATGATATAGAAAACATGGCTGCTATCTTTAAAGGAAGCTGAGTTACTTTTTTTATATAAATTGTATCAGTATTAAGCTGATACTTGTTACTACCACATAGTAACTTTTTATAGAGGATCTATGCCAGTCAATATAGTAGTGGAATTGATCTATGTATGGATACTATTGATAGTAATTGTTATCTGTATTTACGGCATACTTCGCTGTATTTTCGTGCCTCTGATTCAACAGTTCTACTTGGTTAGCCGCAATAAACTCTTTATTATTCACTAATGTAGTCATAGATGTTGAGGTTAATAATTTATACTGGCAAGGGTGGAACTGGTAAGACAGTAACATCATGCTCTACTGCAATCAAACTTGCCCGGAATGATCAGAAGACAATTATAGTATCCGCTGACCCTGCTCACACTTTAAGTGATGCTTTTATGGTTCCAGATATTGGTAGTGAACCAAAAAAAATCCTAGCAAGTTTATACGCGTTACAAGTCGATCCCGTAATCGAAATGAATAAGCACTACAGCTCGATTCTTTCTCATGTCGCATCGATATTTTCTACAAAGGGAATAGATGAAACCCTAGCATACGAGGTTGCTATGCTACCTGGAATGACCCAGTTGTTTTCGTTGTTAAAAATAGATGAGATCATACAAGCAAAGCTATTCGAGTATGTTGTGCTTGATATGCCTGCATCAGGAGAAGCTTTAAGATATCTATACTTTCCAAAATTAGTAGGAAGTATTGGAAGAAAACTTTCAGGTTTTGCAGGCATGTTCACTGAAGTAAGTAGGATGCTGCGGTCTTTTTCAAGGTTTCCTAATCAATCAAGAAATGTTCTTCAAAGCGAGGGGGAGCTTTTAGACAGGCTTGAGAGTCTATCGGAAGTTATAAGAAATCCTGACGTGACTAGCCTCAGACTAGTTGCGAATCCGGATACATTTAGCATCGAGAATGCGAAGAGGGCTTTCATTTCCGCCTCGCTTTATGGAATAAATGTTGATCTTGCGGTAATTAATAAAGTGATGCCATATGAGACCTCTGATCAATATTATGTAAACTGGGCCGATTTTCAGAGATCAAAGGTAGAAGAAGCAAAGACAAATTTTTATCCGCTTCCAGTCAAGGAAATTAGACTTCATGCTAATGAATTGCGTGGCCTAGATATGCTAGAAAGAAACGGGGAGCTGTTATTTGGAAATGACAATCCAGGCGACATATTCTACCGTGGCAAACCAATTGCATTTAAAACTGAGGGCGCTACAATGTTGATGTCAGTAAAAGTTCCGTTTACCGAAAAGGAGGACTTCAATATAGAGAGGTACGGCGATCAACTCACTATAAAAGTGAAAAACCCTACAGGATACATTGTCAATACCATACCACTGCCTATAGCAACTATGGGAATGAAGCTTGTTAAAGCAAAATTACGCAAGGATGAATTAAATATATCGTTTGAAAAAAACCTCTCGTAGACTCCTCGTACAATGTTCCTATCCGTGGACTCTTAGCTGGCTAATTCTCAGCATAGACAAAAAGATGTGCTTCATCTATTTGGTTATATTCGCATATGGTTTAAATAATATATAACGATTAATGTTAGATAAGTATGCCAATAGATCCAGACTTTCCAAGGAACCACCAAGTAATAGGTAAACACATGCATTCTGATGGTGAGCATTATCACTTTGTTTGGGGTCCAGGGAAAAAAGAGGAGGCCGCAGAAAACGAGGAAGTAAAATCTGCTTATGCAGCTAGGGGAGAAGAAATTGTCCCTTTGGGAGTACACGGTACTATGGTAGCAATTGACTGGGACTCTTGTATTGCTGACGGTGCTTGTATTGAGGCATGTCCTGTACAGGTATTTCAATGGTATAGAACAGAGCAGGATGTACCAGGCACAGAAGTTGCCAATACAACGAGTGATGGAACCGGTAGCACTGTCAAAGAAGAGAGAAAAGACTATACAGATAAGGCTGATCCAATTAGAGAACACGATTGTATCTGGTGCATGGCTTGTGTATCCGTTTGTCCACCTCAAGCAGTCAAAGTAGATCAGTCTAGCCTAGAATTTCACGAGAAAGCTTCAGGCACATTTAATGAAGCACTCTCCAAGGGTAGCGCTCCTCCACCACACGCACATTAAAAGAACGCTTTATCTTATTTTTTTAAGCGGTTTTGCATCATCCTCTAATGTCTAGGAACAATCTAATGCTAGTAGGCATCGAGGCTGCAATATACATCTAATTACAACTTGATTTACAGTTTATCATGAAATTGTAACATCAAATGGCTTTTTGGCTCATATAAATAATGCACATGACAGTGCTACTTGATTCGTACATGGGCATGTTTTTGCCCCGGGATATCGCAGTACGGATTACAAATTTCATGGCTGGCGACATTGTATTTCCGTTTATAGACAAAAACGAAATAACGGCGACTTTCTATTTATTTGGAAAAGATAAAGGCGTAATAGGACATCGGGAAGCCCAAACGGCTATCGAATTAGCGCGGATGACCATACAGAAGTCGTCTAGATATATAACAATTCTTCGGAATATGCATAATAAGCTCAGTCCTGATTTTATACGGCAGGATTATACTAAAAGAGCATTACAAATTTCTATAGAGGTACAAAATGAGCCTTCATTCGATTTATCTCATCTAAACAGACGTATCTCAACAGATCCAACGATCTTGTCAGCTTGTTTTACACAACACATAGCTTACTATAATCAAGACTACTTTTTTGAGCTGTTGGGACCTTTTAATGAAAGTGAGGTTCCTAAAGATCTACTAAATAAGCTTCAAGCAAGGATGTTATTACTGGGGTATAATACTGAAGACGCTCAGTCATTGCCATTTCAGAATAGATTTTTTCCATTCTTGGATTGGATTAGAATGTATGGCTAACTTTACGGGTACTACGTGTATCATGGAATTTCATCTGAACGAAAGTATTCATCATTCTGACTGTTAAGGTCACTGTTAATGCGTGATATCTTTGGCTTTACACCGCTCTTATTCTTATTTTATCTGGCTGGATTCAAAAAATACGATTCAGAGAATATCAGAGTAGTCACAATTAAAAGCCTAGTGAATGGTCTTCTATAACCCTCAGCATGTTTTTGATATCAAGAACAATGACCTCTTTTGGAAGGTTAATATTCAAAATTGCCTCCTGAGGCGGGTTGTATTGCAGAACGTGTACCATCCTTTACCTAGCTTTTTTCCGCTCCTCTTTTCAATAGTGACATTTGGCGCAAATAGTACATCAAAAGCGAAAAAGTATGTTCCGCCCCAAACATTTATTGAATACTCCACCTTGTAGTATGGAATGGACATCCTCGGGTATAGCAAGATGGTTCACCCGTGAAGGATTTGACCCTTATCAAACATTCTTGAATGAAATTCGTCTACGAATGGAACTTTCTAGAAAACTGTGGATCTGAGGGATTTCCTTGTACATATTGCTGTATATCGATCAAATTCTTGGTTAGGTAAAATTGATGGTCCATATTTGCCGTCATCGCGTAATTCCATTTTACGATTAACAACAAACCTCTCTGATGTTTCCATTAACCTCCGTATATTTTCAACAAACTGATGCTCATTACATTCGTAAAGCGGCATATCATTTGACTCCATCTATAACTTTTGAAATAGTGTTGTTTGATGCACAAATTGTAATAATTGGATCTTTTGGGTATGCATCACCAATTTCTTCAGAGACCGTAATTGTTTCATTGCCATTGGAATAAAGCATCTTCCTCCAAAATTTGCCGTCTGCCACAATTGTTGTACTGCCTTTTATCGAAAAGCCAATTTCAGAAAGATTACGCTCTATAGTTACTAATGGTACATATACAGAAATAGATTTTAATTTCTGTTGTGGATGCACTGTCTTTCAAATGGATCCGATCTTCCCATTGCCTTGAGTCAGAATGACAAGAGGATATTATAGTGCAGAACAGAAGCAAACCGCATTAAAGCTCGCTATACCAAGGCAAGCAACATTGAAAGTCTGCGATATCAGCTCTTGTAGTTTTCTCGATAACATATGGTATTATTCATTTTCGAGCGAGTTCTCTAACATTATGCATCCGGGCATGTTATTACATTGACTCAAAGTTTCTTAGATAGATGTATCTGAATAGAATCTATAGCCTATAGATAAAGGAATTTAGAAAATGTATTCATCTAGGTTCCTATTCATTTGTGATTTTCTCCCACCGTCTGTATTTGATCCGTCTTTGTTAGATATGTCTTTTTGATCAGTATCTGTCGCTTTCTTTAGCCTCTTCAAAGTGCCGATATCGCTTGTGTCAGATAAATATACACTATATATCAATGCTGTTTCTTTTCCTTCATAAATTCTTATAATTCTACCTATTCTTTGGACTATTTGGTTCATATTAGATGTTGACGCTAATATTATGGCCACTCTAACCTCCGGTACATCGTAACCTATTTCTAATGTGTGCACTGAAAGTAAAGCAAAGAATTCCTTTCCCCATTCAGTTAAGATTTTCTGTCTTTGTTTCGATTTCAATTTGGCATGAATTATCTCTGATCGTGTTCCACTATTTTGTAACATTTCTTGTAGTCTTTGGATAGACTCTATCGTTTCACTAAACACCATTATTCTTTCTGAAGGATGTTTTTTTGTTATCAGCTCAGTCGCCGCTAGCAGCTTGTTTTTCGCACAGCTAAGAAGATTTTTTCTATCCTTGACATTTGCAAACCATGCTCTTGCTAGTCCAGCTGAATGTCCTCCTTTTCTGAGGAGAGATGAAATTGATTTTGGATCTGAGCTGTTAAGGTAGCCTGATATATTTTTAATTTTTTGGGAGTATTCGATATACTTTTTTTTCTCGTGATATTCTAGCTGGACTTGCATTGGAATAACCACGGGCTTCGCTAATCTCTTGTCTTTTACTGCTTCCTTTATCATGTATTTTTTAACTGGCGGCATAAGTGACAGAATTGTTTTATACCTAGGATCCTGCTCATCTATGGTTGCAGTTAGACCGAGTAATAGTTTCTTTGGGCTTTCCACTGCTTTTAGAGCATCGAATATAGTACTCAGAGTAGTAGCAGTGTCAGTTGCCAAATGCACCTCATCAAACACAATCATATTGGAATTACGGATGAGATGGGGGTTGTTGCTGGCACTTTGATAAGTGCTTACAGTTATCTCGCGTGGCTCTTTTCTCTCTCCAAAATAAGCACCTATATGGTCTTTGGGAACACCATACTTCGTGAGTCTGTTTATATTTTGTTCAACCAACACGATTCGTGGGACCAAAAAGAGGATATTGAAGGAATTTCCACGACGACAACTTGTTTTTTGAAGTTGAGTATCCTCCGACACGCTGCTGTTTTTTGCTAGTGTTAACGCAGCAGCCCTTTTTGCACATTCAAACGCTATTTCCGTTTTTCCAGTGCCTGTGCTGTAAATTATAGAACCATTATAGCCATTTGATACCCATTTATCAACGGCTTCAAGTTGATCCTTTGTGAGTTTGAATGGAAATCTTAGCGATGAAATAGCCAGGGTTGGATTTTTTTGTTTGGGCTCTGGTGTCGCAATCTTATCTAATGCATCTCCAGTCGTGCTTGGCTTTAGATCCGCCATATTATGATATATCAAAAACACAGTACCCCTATCAAATTCAAAAATGTTATCTATCCGATCCGTTCTAGGATAGAACGGCACAATGAATAAGCCTTTACCTTTGTAAAAGACTACCCTCAGTCGTAAGAACTGAATTCTTGTATTCGGTAAGACTTTTCGCCTATTAGCGAATATAGGATATGTGAATATCTCAGGAGGCTCAGAGGTTTCTAGTTTGCCACCACGTCAATAGCAAGAGATTTTATCTAATATTGTTTGCTCTATAAAAGCTACTCAAGTATTACTAAACCGAATTATTTGATACGCCAAGCACCAATAATAGTTATCTGTTCTACATTCGTCTTGAGCTCTTCTAATCTACCCTTTTGGGTCGATCTGTTAACCTGTTAAAGGTTCCATTCTAAATGCATCTTGTCAGCTCAGACATATGCCTAGGAACCTAAACCACGGTCCGTAGCCTGTTCGCCTATAGAGGCCCTTGTGCCTAGTTGCCCTGTGTTAGTGCAGTTGACTTGCATCATTAACTCTTTCCATGCATTTTTCGCATATATATTCTTCCTACTCGAGTAATTTATCCTCTGACCTGATTTTTTCCTTGTCATCGCGCGCAGAAGCCATAGTTATTCATAAAAATGATTGCAAGTAATAGCTATCCTTCGCTAGCAATACTATTAATTCCTTGCCGAACGCGAATATGTTTGATGCGTTTACGCGTGTAGATAACGCGACTGCGCAATACTATCATATAGCTCTTTGAGCGTCCTATTGGTATTAGATATCGAAAAGGTAGTTAGATGCCAAGCCCAGGCCAAGTTCATTTTTTTGCCTTTTATCATGCCTTATTTTCAGCTATAACCATTTTGTCTGAAATGTCGAGTGCGTCATTTGACTCCCATGCGTCGGTAATATTTATTTGCAGCCCAACTCTCCGAATATAGTTGTAATTCTCTATCTCTCCTTTTAACCAGACTTCGCTCTTTCCTTATACTGCAAAAATACTAAGCTGCACTATTTGTTTTGCTAATATCTGTGATAGTATATGTAGGCTCTTCAGACCGCATAGTCAGTACGCTAGCGACAATTTACATCCTATAAATTCTAGTTTGTACTATATATTAGAGAAAAACATGAATCAAAATCTTAATAGAAACGAAAATCATAGCTCGGAAAATCAGCAACAGTCATCAAGCCAGTGGTCTCAAATAATAGGACAAGTGATGGAAAAACTAATGGGGACTAACGTGTCAACCACAATCAGCTTTGACAACCTAGAAGTTGATGTTCCGAAGGCACAAGGACCAGGTGGCAGAGATCTGGGGGGTGCAAAGTGGACAGTTAATGGAAAAATTATTTGGACGTCAGAGGGTCATAAAACAACAGGGCAGGAGACAAAATAATCTAGAAACGATTAATATTTTTTATTACCAGCGCGTCATTTCTTGTCTGCCACAGAGCTATGATAACCGTTGCATGATCTAAAAACGGCCAAATCATGGAAAAATACTTAACACTGCTATTTACAAATAAAGAGGTGGCTGCCTCATCAATTATGTTAAATGACATTTTATCTATAATATGTATTCCTGTTCAGACCGTCGAGATATAGGCGAGAAATTTTTAAAATGAATGCATCTAATGAATACAGTTTACCCGTCCCAGCAAACGTATTGAAACGGGTAGATAGAACTTCGTCTCCTGCTCACATTGGCAAGCTTAGAAACGCAATCGATTTGATAGTTCCAAAATATACACCTGTGCTTGCAGCAGCTGATGGTATAGTAACATTTGTTAAAGATGATTCTCATATTGGAGGCCCTGACCCCTCTTATTGGATTTATAGCAACTTTATAGCAATTAGACATCTAAATGGTGAATATTCTAGATATGATCATTTGGATTATGGTAGTTCAAAGGTAATCCCAGGAGATTATGCATGCAGGGGCCAGGTATTAGCCAAGGTCGGACTTACTGGTTATACGTATATTCCGCACCTGCATTTTCAAGTATTTGTAATTACAGGACCTAACGTTTGGACAGATTTTGATACTCTAGAAATTGAAAAGTTTAATTCAACATTATAAGGTCTCGCTCCGCTAGTTTAGACAGAATTAGCAACTGCTTGCGGTTCGCGAAGGAATGTGACCCAGATCATTTCAAAGTGCAATGTATGATTTCAAGAGGCTAGATTAACCGGGCTGTTTTCGAAATCTCGAACACGCATAAGTACCAAACCACCAGGACTGATTGCAATAAAAAGCATGATATATCTAGGGCTGCTAGCCTTTATGAAAGCTGTAGGTATTGTTTGCGCTACATGAAGCTGATCTAATCATTATGACCTCACAACCATGGATACCAAGTTTGGTAACGTTTACTTAGAGTCCCACTTAGCACATTACCATAGTCTGCGAGCATATTCGTTGAGATGGAAAGATTTTAGTTCTTATATGGCATTATTGTGACCTAATAGTGTCACACTTCTGTACTCCGGATACTTGAGTCTACTCTAACAGTTCTGCAATATTCTTAACTGGCCTCGACAAGCTCCATTGCTCTCTCATTACAGAAAAGTAGTTGCTAATAAGAGTGGTATTCTAGTTTGTGAAGTTTTAGTTCTTTAAGATTTGCAACTAGCTTGTTACATTTTTCACACTTCCATTGAGAGGCTCTTGCTTCTTCATATGTATGATAAGTTCCGTCCTTACTTTCATATTTCTTAGTTTTGAAATTGTAGATAAAAGGGTTATAGCTCACCTTATACTTTAGCTTAGTCGCGTCCTTCATGCATCTATGTTTGAAACTGCCATCTTAAAAACTACTACGTCGGTTCATTAAATAATATTATTTTATAAAATAGAGTATTGTTTTTCTTATGATTCAATAATTAACTCTACTTCTTGAAGATTGCTATATGTCTAATATGCAGAAGTTTGTAGAACTATAATTGGATACTGGCTCCCAAAAAATTATCACAAACAACAAAAAGATACTGAACATTGGATTATGTTTTGTATTTTGCATTAAGCATATATTCAATATACGGTTTTTTCTGTCAGATATCTTTCATAGAATTGCCACATACGTTATAAATAAAAAACAAGATTACATACCACGCAGACATTTATTGTTGTCATCAAATTTTTAACTATTATGGTAAAATAAAGGTGTGCCGGATTGTATATGATAACATCTGCTTGAGATAAGCAATAAATAAGCAATAAATAAGTAGCAATAAAACTATCGATAGTTTTAAGATTTAGGCCTGGGATATGCTGTGAACTTACGCGTTATTATGACGTCTCGAATTTGTT
Organism: Nitrososphaeraceae archaeon; assembly: GCA_045808425.1. Lineage (GTDB taxonomy): Archaea > Thermoproteota > Nitrososphaeria > Nitrososphaerales > Nitrososphaeraceae > JAFAQB01. The sequence goes on from JBJMFM010000201.1 coordinate 12,012, forward strand.
TTGTAATAGCGACTGCGCAGTTAAAGCTCATTGTTTGCTTAATGAATATAGAAGCGAGAATGAATGGGTTGGCTACATGGTGTCTGTCGGATACAGAAGAAGACTCCGGCTAACATTACTAGCTGAGAATAGTCTAAACATGTCATAATGTGTCATTTTTATAGCAGATCATGGAATGTGATATGAGCCCTAGAGACATGTTGATATAAGAAGTCAGTGATTTCTAGGTAGAGAACATAAATAAAGAACTGGACCTGGACGTCACTCTTGAGGAGAAATGTGATTAAATAGTTATTTATATGTTATAGAAATAGCTTTGACATGGAAGCAGCTCGGATAATCGAACCAAAAGAATCTTTACAAATACAACATGTTGAAACTCCAAAGCCAAAGGGCTCGCAAGTTCTTATTAAGGTAAATTCGTCAGGAGTTTGTCATAGCGATATTCATTTATGGGAAGGAGGATACGAGGGTCCAAGCGGCCAATTTCTGAAGGCTACAGATAGAGGAGTAAAGTATCCTCTTACTCCCGGTCATGAAATAGCTGGAACCGTGGAAAGTATGGGAGAGGAAGCAGAAGGATTTAATAAAAATGAAAAAGTTATCGTATTTCCTTGGATAGGTGAAGGATTATGTCCTGGATGTAGAATAGGTCAGGAAAATTTATGTGATAAACCCAGATCCTTGGGAGTCTATACAGATGGTGGATATGCAGACTATGTATTGGTTCCTAGCTACAAATATCTAGTCAAGTTAGACGAGGACATGGATTTAGATGCAAGCGCTACGCTGTCTTGTTCCGCACTTACGGCATATAGTGCAGTAAGAAATGCAGATCTAAAACCATATGATAATCTT
>JBJMFM010000202.1:0-2557 GCA_045808425.1 Nitrososphaeraceae archaeon
AATGGATTTGAGCTTTGTAAAAAGATAAGAGAGATTGACAAAACTGTACATGTCATTTTCATAACAGCTTCAGAGGCATATTATGAGAAGTTCAGAGGTCAACACTTTCCAGAACTAGGTAAGATTAACTATATTCAAAAGCCAATTGGCAATGATGAGTTAGTACGATTAGTCGATATGATAATAGCAAATTCAATAACTATGGATTAAGTCAATCAATCAAATAAAATTGCAAAGTCAAGACTATCATTGTGATTGCTTCATGGTAGAGATGTGTGAATGATGGCTTGTTCTATCTTAGGTAAATGTTGTTACTACTATTGCTACTACTACTACTACAATTGCTAATCCAACTCTGCCAATAATCTTTTAACCAAATATTCTATTGTAACTGGCTTTTTCATGAAACATCCAAAACTTGCTTTCGGATTTACTTCCCTTAGAGCTTGAATATTTGCTTCTGCTGCAGATATAAAACATACTTTAACGTTAGCATCTAACTCCAATATTTTTTGACATAATTCAAACCCATTCATATAGGGCATATAAATATCAGTTAGCAGTAGATCGTAAAAGCTCAGTTTGAATTCTGATAATGCTACTGCAGGATTATTGTATGTGTATACCTCAAATCTAGTTCTTATATTGTTGTCGTCGCTGTCATTGCTATTATCATCATCATCATAATGATATCCTTCTAAACCCACCTTGAAAGTTAAAGTAATATCAGGATCATCATCTACAACAAGAATCCTCTTGAGAAATGGGTCTTTTGTCTCTTTTTCTTTTCCAGTTGCAGTATCTGCTTTTTGATCTTGTAAATATGATTGATTGGTAGTAGTAGAAGAAGAAAAATAATGAGAAAAAGAAGTTAACTTATGTAAAATGGTGTAAGGATAATAATCTTTAGCTTGTTGTGCAGATGATGACTGGCCTGCGCTTATGTCATCATATAATGATATTATTATTTATCCTCATCCCCTCTTCATTCCTCTCCCCGTTCCTACTTCCCTAACCGTTGATATAAACACCAAGATATATCCATTTATCAGTAATGTAGCTGAATTCTTCAATAATTGTGAAATGTTGGTGAGTTGATTTTACATGCATCTAACTTGATATTATGATCACGGAGAAAAGTGGTACAATATAGCATAAAAGACAACAAGTGGCGTCTTTCTGGAACTGAAGCCCAAGAGTGATATTTTCGCTTAATGAACGATCCCAAACAATTTGAAAAAGAGAGATATGTAGACACTATTGATGTATATAACAGCATAATTGAGGAGTTTCAAAAACTATATCAGAAAACACCAGTATCAGATCGTCTAGTCCGTAATGAGATCCTTGATGGAATAGAGCAGTCCAAAAGAGACTTGGCAAAAATTCATGCTGAATACGAGATGTTTAAGAAATACAAGATGAGAACTGCAATAAGCAAATAACTACTGCTGGTGTAAGAGAATGTCAAAAGAAAAGTATCGTCGTTGTTCATGTTATTAACGAATTCTATTATGGCACAAACGTCTGGTAGCGAGAATTCCAACACGGACCCATCTGACCAGTAGTGCTGCAATCCTTCAAGGTTCCGGTATCATTAAGTGCTGTTAAATTATGGCTGTTTGCTAGATAGAAATTCCAATCTTTGGTATTGTTATTGTTGTCACTAGATTTTGATAATGCCAAAACAATATCAGGTGTTGTTATCATTGCAATTAACATTAACATGGAAATAGTAATGTGTCTCATTTCTTATTACCTTTATCTGTCTAATTGTCTAATTGCAGCAGTCACCGCACATGAAGTAGAAAGTACGAGATAGATTTGGTTGCATAGTATTGCATGTAGACATATTCGTTGAGTTATTAACTTTAGATAACCAAGTTAACTCAGATCAAGGCCTATGGTTACTATAAAACTTATGTATTGTACAGAAGGAATGTACATAAAAACCTTGAACTAAAATCTAAATTACATTAGTGTGATATCTATATACAAATTATATTCGTTAAAGTCACGATAGTGTCATTCTATGCATAGGCTTACTGAGCAAAATGATAAAGCTAACTAATTTCAATATACTGTTAAGCGTGAAAATGGAACACCGACTTAAAATCATGCTTAGGAAATGGAACATTTGAGCTCAGACATGGAACAGCAGAATCAAGATCAAGAACATCAGCAACAACTGCAAGTAGAATGGAGAAGGGACAAAATACAAGAGCTTTGCAGCAAAGGTTACAGCCAAAGAGAGATATCCCACATATTACAAGTCGGACTAGCTACAGTAAATAGAGACGTATCATATCTAAGACAGCAAGCTAAAGTCAATACCAAAAAATACATTGACGAGCGGCTGCCAGAAGAATATGAGAAATGCTTAGTTGGACTTACTGTGATAACAAAAGAAGCATGGAATACAGCAGCTAATACAGAAGATAAAAGAGAAAAGATACAAGCATTATCGTTAGCTAAAGAATGTTATTCTATGAAGCTCGAACTATTAACGAATGCTACTGTAGTTGACGATGCTATTAGATTTGTATCTAATAGGTCA
>JBJMFM010000203.1:0-11127 GCA_045808425.1 Nitrososphaeraceae archaeon
TACTATATGATGTAAAATGACATTCAAAGATCTAAAGAAGAAGGTTAGCTTAGAAATAATACAGCAACAATTCAAACTGCTTGATGTCTACAAAGATAAACCATTTTGGATATGGAATATTGAAGAACACAAGCAAGAAGATATCAAAACAAATGGAGATTGCTGCTTTAATCATATTATTGGTTTACCCCAGAAGAACGGAAATGATAAGCCTCTCTATAATTATGAAGGAATAATATATGATTCTCTCGTTACTCATGATGGTAGCACTAGTTCATATGGTAAATATCTCGATAAAAAAAGCAACTGGCTTAGGAATATCAGAATTCATGCTCAGGTTCATGGCTTGGCTTTGCTTGAAAGACAATGCATTATCAGGCTCGCAAATGTGCATTGTTACAGGGCCAAGGATAGATCTGGCTATTGCTCTAATTGATAGGATGAAGAAACTATTCGTAGGTAAGCGACACAATACATTTGATACAAAAGAGACAGTTATAGAGCTAAACGGAGTAAAGATAGAAGCATTTCCATCACATCATTTGGACGCAATGCGTGGTTTACCTCACGTGTCTTTCATATTGCTAGACGAAGCTGATTTCTTCCCTCCAGGACAGCAAGCTGACGCTAGAGATGTTTCTGAGAGGTACATAGGAAAGTCAATCCATATATTGTAATGGTTAGTATACCAAATGCTCCTGAAGGTCTATTTGAAAGGATAGAAAAAGAAGCTGAAGATGTTTGTTTATACAAAAGAATATTTCTGGATTATACTTATGGCATCGGTAAGATATACATACAAGAAGAAATAGAGAAAGCCAAACAATCACCTTCATTTGAGCGAGAATACAATCTCAAATATCTGGGTAAGATAGGAAATGTCTTCCATACCAAGGATATTGAAGCAGCAATAGAGAAAGGACAGAAGTACAACCCTGACAATATTATCCCATTCACCTCTACATCCATGGGTATAGATCCAGCATGGGGTAGTTCTGCGTTTGGTATAGTGATAACACAATGGGTAGATCATCATATACAGATAATGCATGCCAAAGAGTATACAAAACCTGACTACAATGAAATGCTATCTACTGTATACTCATTGATGAGTAAATATAATGTAGATAAAGTATAGATCGATGGCGCCAATCCTTCCTTTATCAGATCGTTAAAGATGCAGATAGGTGAAGATCCAGATTATGATAGTGATTGCCAGATACAGATCAGAAAAGATGAGTGGCAACTGGAGTCAAGACATGAGAATTGTTCCTGTCAACTTCAATGCAGAGCACAAAGCCATGTTAGGACACTGCAAAATGTTACTGGAAGATGACCGTCGGAAAATAGCTATTAATCCAGATAGGTTTGATAAGCTAATTACTGCATTGAGAACTGCTGTGGATAATGATGGGACATTAGATAAAGAAGCTACATCATATAACGATATATTTGATGCATTTAGGTTAGCTTTGAAGTTTTATCGCTATGAAGATAACAGTGAATAAATTGACGTAAACCGTACTTTAGCATGTTCTCATGGGATTATTGTATGTGTATTAGGATCTAAACAAGGCCCTCCAACTATGCCGTTGGATAAAGGGATTGTAATATTAGCAGTTGTTCCATTTGTTGTGGTTGCAAAGTTCATCTGAGGAATCACAGGTAGCTCTTCGATTTCGTTATTGTGGCCTCGATAAAATTTCTTGTCGCTATTGTAGTTCTTGGCCTTATGGGCGCAAAAAGCTGCTAATGTCTAGATGATTGCCTTGTCCAAGATTAATAAAATCAGCTAGTGTTTGAAAAGATTAAACATGTTTCGAGTCATTGATAAATGGCAGGTTTCTCTGACTAAATGCCTCTATATATGATACAGCACTGAGTCTGTCATGACAACAACGCAATTTAGCTCTGAATCACGTGGTCAGTATAAAGCGAAGGCTTATGCTGCTGCGACTGCGAAATCAGCTCTTGCTCCTATGGCGATCCCTCGGCGCGATCCGGGCAAACACGATGTTCAACTCGAAATCCTTTTCTGCGGTATCTGCCACTCTGACTTACACCAAGTCCGTAACGAATGGAGCGCAATGCCCACTGTCTATCCATGTGTTCCTGGTCATGAGATCGTTGGCCGTGTCACCAAGGTCGGCTCCGCAGTAACCAAGTTTAGGCCAGGCGACATTGCTGCGGTAGGCTGCTTAGTTGACTCCGACAATAACTGCTCTGAGTGTCAGGCCGGTTTAGAGCAGTTCTGTCCAAACATGACCCTCACTTATAATTCTCCGGATACGCACCTTGGAGGTGTCACCTATGGCGGATATTCTGACAGTATTGTAGTCAAAGAACACTTTGTCCTACGCGTTCCTTCTAACCTGAATCTCGCAGGAGCTGCACCTCTCCTATGCGCCGGAATTACAACATACTCGCCTATGCGACATTGGGGTGTAACCAAAGGTAAGAATGTAGGTGTGGTAGGTCTTGGTGGCTTGGGTCATATGGCAATAAAGTTTGCTCATGCTCTTAGAGCGCATGTAGTAGTGTTTACCACTTCGCCTAACAAAAAAGAAGACGCTCTTCGCCTCGGCGCAGATGACGTGGTTATCTCGCGAAATAGAGATGAGATGCACAAGCACTCAAATAGCTTCGACTTCATACTTGACGCTGTCTCTGCAGAACATGATATTAACGCATACATACAATTACTCCGCCGCGATGGTAACATGACGCTAGTTGGCGCACCAGACAAGCCTCATGCTGTCCCAGCCTTTGGTCTTATATTCAAGCGTCGCAGCCTCTCTGGCTCGCCCATCGGAGGTATCGCAGAAACCCAAGAGATGCTTGACTTTTGCGGCAAACATAATCTCACTGCCGACGTAGAAGTCATCCCAATACAGAAGGTCAACGAGGCTTATGACAGACTGTCCAAGGCGGATGTAAAATATCGCTTCTCTATAGATATGGCTTCCCTCAAGTCACAGTAACACAACATGACGGTTCGTTCCTAGCCTTTTTTATTATATCCAATATTAGGTCGCCATTGATATAGGCAGCTCTCAGAAGGATTTGTCATAGCTGGACTTCGGCTGCTACGTCAAATTTCGTATAATACTTTTTCACTTCCCCTTCGCTATACTTGGACTTGAATTTCCTAACTATGTAATCAACTTTATTGCTGTCTGTTATTGGTTTACCTTTTGCAGCTGTTTCTACGCCATTTACAGAAATCTTCAGCGTTGGATCGACTAGGAGGTTCTTGTACCAGTTGGTAACAGAACCTTGGACTGGAAGCAAATACAGAGTGTTGCCTTCATGTACGAACCAGACTGGCCTAGGGATATCTCTGCTTGATTTTCTACCTTTAACGCTAAGGGTTATCTCTGATGCACTATTCAGCCTGTGGCGAAGATCGGCTTTTGACATGACAATATTCTATGCCGCGTATATCAGATATGGATTTCACATACAGAACGCTCTAACTCTTAACACTATAAGCGGCTTTGCTACAAGTATCTGAAAGGAGAATCTAAAGAAGCTTCCGTGGCTGAGGACTGCTCACCATGTGCATTGCGTTCAACAAGTATTGTCTTTTGGTGCCTCTCTATTGATGTATTTTAAATAATCATATGCATTTTTTTGGGAATAAATGCAATAATATTTAAACTGAGGTTTTATAACACAAACAAGAAGAATAGAAATAAGAGAATCAGTATTGAGGATCAGGCTTTTGATCAAAAATGCCCGAAAAGACAGTTACTAAGTCATTCAGGATCAGTGAAAGTGCTTTCCTAGCTATTGAGGAAGAGGCTAAGAAACGTAACATAAGCGTCAATACCCTTGTGAACCAACTTTTTCTGTCCTATGCCAACTTCGATCGGTACCTTGAAAGGCATGGCTTCCTAAAAATGTCCAAAGTAACGTTCAGGAAGATTTTGGAAACTGCCACAGAGAAGGAAATCGTGGAACTGGCAAGAGAAGTAGCTCGAAATAGCTCAAGGACACTTGTTCTTGCAAAATATGGGGAATTGTCGCTCACCAACTTTTTAGATTATCTTAATAGCCTTGACGATTACGCCTATTTTATCGAGTATAACGAAGTTTATTCAGCCGGGGAAAAACGGATAATCACATTAATGCATAGCTATGGGGAAAACGGTTCAATTTTCGTCAAAACTTTTGCACAAGCTCTCTTTGAACTAATCGGTGTGGAACCGAAATTAAGTTCTACAAATAACTCTGTCACATTAGAAATATGACCGACTGATGCTGCTCGTGTGTCTAACTGCTGAGATCCTTAACTCTAATGAACGGGGTTGGTGGCGTCTCTAGTGCTCCGGCTTGACGATATCTTTCCGGCAGACTGTAGCTGCAATTCATTGCAAAAAATACCTTGTATGTAAATAAGATGACCACAGAAAAAGAAACAATGAAACTGAATGTACTCAGGTATTTTCCGCAAGATAGCAATGAAGTATATGAACGTATGCTGAAAGAAGGTGTAAGCAATGACTAGTCATGAAAGGAAAAACCATGACCGAAAAGTCGCGTTTATGACTGGAGCGGGAAGCGGAATTGGTCGTGCTACAGCGCTTACATTTGCACATGAGGGCGCCAGTGTTGTCGTCGCTGATGTTTCGGAACAAGGTAGTCGAGGCTCGGATGCAGCTTCCTTCGTCACTGGACACGCGCTCTCGGTTGATGGCGGATTCGTGGTGCCATAAATATGAGATCGAATCTCTCATTCAAAAGCAATAACTTGAAGCTTGCAGGCCACCTTTATGTTCCAGACGATTATAAAAAGGGCGAAAAACGCCCGGCTATTGTCGTCAGCCACCCATTTGGTGGAGTTAAAGAACAGACTGCGGGTCTCTATGCAAAGAAGCTATCCGAAAAAGGCTTCATCACACTCGCCTTTGATGCGAGTTATCAGGGTGAAAGCGAAGGAGAGCCACAATTTCTTGAAGATCCATTTGCGAGAGTAGAAGACATAAAGTCGGCAGTGAGCTTTCTAGAAAGTCGGGACGAGGTCGATCATGAGGATATTGGTGCTTTGGGTATATGTGCATCGGGCGGTTACGTTCCCTTCGCAGCCCAGACCGATCTACGTATCAAGGCGGTAGCAACTGTCAGCGGCGCAGACATGGGCGATCTGTTTAGAAAAGGACTTAACACCAGCATTGCTCCCAACCTAGACCATTTGCTTGAGGAGTCTAACAAGGCTCGAACAGAAGAAGCACAAGGTAAGCCTCCACGCCTAGAACACATAGTACCCAATACCCCGGAAGAAATCCCCAAGGATACACCACCTGGCGGCCTATATAGAGAAGGGACTGATTATTACCGGACGCCACGGGGTCAACACCCTAATTCGAAAAACTGGTTTTTGTTAAAAAGTGTAGACCAAATTGTAGAATACTCTTCCTACGATCATGTAGATATGATTTCGCCCCGTCCGCTGCTCATGATAGCAGGCACAAAGGCTGACACCCGATTTTACAGCGAAATGGCCATTGATAAAGCAAAAGAGCCCAGGGAGTTGTTCCTGATTGATGGTGCAACGCACATCGCTTTGTATGATAAGCCGGAGTATGTAAACCCTGCAGTTGAAAAGATGAACAGTTTTTTTGAACACTATCTTCAGTCTGCAAATAAATTACCAAACGCAGAGAACAAAGGCTACAACGACAATAAGAAAGCCAAGAATGCTAAGGCGTAGCACAGCAGCAGTAAACACCTATTAAATGATAACCAACCTAGCAACTGCAGCTGCAAAAACCATACAGCAGTTGCAGTCGATATGGCCAGAGGTTTAAACTAAACGTGCAATGGAACATCTTATGTCTTCAACACAGCGGATTGTGCATTGATGTTCAAAAAATTCAGTGGAGTATATGGAAGCAATTTTGCAAATGAATAATAATGCAAGAAAAACTGCACTTGTAGGCTAATTCACTATCACAATTGAAGAAGAACAAACTAAGTATTCAACCTGCAGCTTATTACAAACTTGCTAGTTCATCTTTTGATAATGACTGAATTAGGCTTGGTTGACTATTTTGTTATGGGAGAAGCTGTTGGAATAGTTGCGACGTTTGTGATGGCGTTTTATTATTCAAGAAAGCAAATGCAAAAGCTTTCAGTTGATATAGAAACAAAAGTTCTGAGTGATGTGGAAGAAAAAATGAACGACCTTACCAAGATTGCAGTTGAAAAGCCACAGCTAATAAAGATAGTCAGCAACATTGAGTCTGACATATCAGAAGAGATAGCATATACGTATCATCTTTTGCATACCTTCGCACATGTATATCATATGCACCAAAGAAAAGTAGTAAGCGATAATGAATGGACAGGGTGGCTACGTAGGATGAGAACCTGTTTTGAACAAGGCAAGATAAGGGAATATTGGGAAGGTGACCTTGAATTAGATAAATGGTTTGATCCTGCATTTGAAGACTTTATCAATAACGAAATAGTTCGCAAAACAAGTCCAAAGCAAAAAACTAGAACGTAAAGAGAATCAAATGTTAATCAGTGTAACTTAAAAGATGGTAGGAAGGTTCATATCCGGTCTCCCTTGTAGCCCAATATATTAGGGCCTAAAACCAATATCAAATTAGTTTCACACCAGACCCGGCACACTTCATATTTGATCTATATTCTTTCACATATGTTTCTGTAAACCGATGGGAAACTATCATATGAGAAAGAACACCATTAAAAGCAATGAATGTATGAAAGGAGAGGGAGCGTAACTTATACAATTGACATAGATGGTTTGTCGGTTGGTTTGATACTGATAGAATCCATGTTCATAGCTTGAGGGTTCAAAACCCACTCCCTGTCTTGCTTTAATCTAATTGGGAAAGACTGGTGGTTATACCATGAATTGTTTGGATTATCTTGGGCTTAAAATTAAGCCAAATTTGATTCACATACCTCCGAGCCAGCAGATTTTTCTATAACATTGTTTCTCACGAGATATGAATAGTTGAAAAAAATATTTAGGATACAAATCATGGTAGTCTAAATCTCAGTTCCATTATCAATTTTTACAACAAAGGCGCAGCTCATTTCAGGCATAAAGGCAGTCCCATTTATCAATAAACATCTATTAGAATACATATAATACTTGCAGTCTTTGCATTGGAATCCTTGTGCACCTTTGCCAATAACATGGCCATATTCATATTCAAGCTTCCTTCCCGTTTTCTTAATGAAATCCCAAACAATATCTCCTGGTAACATACCATCGCCTTTTGGAGAGAAGAAGTTTGAAATGCCATAATCGTTATTGATTTCACCTTCTACAATATGACAATTTTTTTCGTCTGGTAGATTGAACTTGCACTTTATACACACCTTATTGTTGTTATTGTTATTTTTGGTTTCCTTTTCATTTTTTTCTTGTTCTCTGTAGCCTGCCTCGGACTTGGTCATCCTTTTCTTCGAGTTCAGCACATTGTATAGTGCAGCATCTTTTACCGCTACGTCCTTTTCTTCTTGCTGTCCTGTTGACTTGGCAATGACTGATTCTTCTATATGATTATCATCATCATCATTATGATTATCCAACATCTATTGTACACCTTACAGACGACAAAACTAACTACACTATATGATATTTAAGAACAATACATTCAAATGCTTTATTCCTTCTAGGAGGGAACGGAGCTGTACTTTAAAACTCATTTCAGTCGTTTCGATCTTCCATAGTAACGAAAACAAAGATTGCAACAATTAATTTGCATATTGTCCACGCATTATTATTGAGCAAAAAGACAACGAAAATCCAAAACAAAGACGATTATGAAAAAAGTAGTTTCAAAGATATAATGGAAGATATGGAAGATACTAATAATAAAGGATTAGAATCAGTACCTAAAATAAGAAAAGAACAAGTTCCAAGTAAAGAGGAAACGTCGAGTGAGATATTGTACGGTAATGATAATGGTGATGACAATAAATGAACAACAGAACTACAGTATGATTATAGCAGAAAAAGACTGCTTATCATCGTTGGTATTTATATGGTCAAACGTCCAAAATGTTTAGGGTCAAGATACAACATCATACTTCTAATTATTTTGAACAAAAAAATAAGGTCATTAATATATACCGTCTTTATTTTTCTTTTATTAGTTGAAATGCCGGCTACAATTCCTTAACCTTACTCTAGAAGCAGTGGATGAAATAGAAGACCAGTAAAAATATCCATGGTTGAACACCAACAAGAAGAATCTCATATACTGACAGAAGGATTTGAAGAAGGAAGTCCGCATTTTCTTGTAATAAGAATTAACAATTTCTTAAAGCAAAATGGCATTCATGACATTATAGACATAAAATATTCTTCCTTCCTGAAGGGAAAATATCTTTAAAGGGAAAATGGAAGATAATGATGAAGAAGAAGATGGACAGTCTAGTTAATTTTAATTGATTCTTATATAAAATTATTACATCTGAATGTGGAAGTAGATCCATTCGAACCGCCAATGCCTCCAAAAACTGATCCTGAAATGATTCGTAATATGGCCGAATCATTTGCCAAGGGACAGCCATACGCTAAAAGAATAGGTCTTACATTGTATACAAATCAAGTAAATGCTGCTACTGCTACATTAAAAAGCGTTCAAAACAAGTTAAAAACAACGCTGACAGGCTCAAAAGAGTGATGCGGAAAGTTGGTGAACATTGCTTTTATCAGAAATATATACAACGAACATATGTAGGAACAGATCCGAAGGGTTAGAGTTTATAATTAGATGCGAACTGCTTTGATTCTATGAAAAAGCAAACGTCCTAATATTCCTGAGCAGAGATAGATGGATATTATTTTAGATAATTAATATATGTATTTGAAATATCATTAGTTACATTTTGATTCTTAAGGCAATGCTATTTGATTTATGAAAGATGGAGGAACAATAATAATTAATGGTAGGTTTATAATGCATTGAACAATTTTTTATTCATGTGTCTGGTACCATTTTAACTATACATATAAGCTATGTTATCTATTAGTAACTAAGATATATCGTGGACTCTACTTTGAAATCAACGCTAAAATTAACGCTTAAACGTCAAATTCCTTACCTCGTAGGTGGTACCATAACTGGCATCATTATGTCATATTATTATGGCTTCATTGTTTCCATCATAATAAATAGTGCTATTTGGTTTGTTATATCGACTGTTGTTAACAAATATTACTGGAATTACACTGGATTCAAGGAAGAAATGTACCTTATGAAATTTGGTTTATCTAGAATCAATGCAAGATGAATAAATTAATTTGGGCTTTATATAACAATACTAAATACAATCTAGTCTAGAGATATACGTTATCAATAATATTGTAATATAATAACCTGCTTTTAGCACCGATACGTATCTAATCCCATCTAACTTGTGCAACGATGTGTAGTGTTTCAAGAATGAGTGGATCTCAATGTTCTTGATTTCCTCAGTCAACCATTTCTTTTGGCTTTGCAAGATATGCATCTGTATTCAACTTTTTAAAAATCGTATCTTTTCCTTCTAAAATTTTATTATTTGCATACCATCGAGAAATAAATCCCATACCAAATCTATAATAACACCATCTTGTAATTGATCCAAATAGCGGAAGCAGCCAAGAGAAATTTTTTGATGTAGGTAGAAGATCTGCACGATTGATAATAGCAAAACTCAAGGAAGGATATACACCACTTAAAATCGAAAGAATAGGCTCGAAAAGATACACTCTATATACCAACAGAAGTCACAGGATAATATAAGATAGTGACCTCTCCCAACTTTCTTTTATGTCAGAATAAACAACTTTTATGTTTTGAGTCCCAACTAGTGCAGCGAGCGTACAACAAATGGTTAGGGCGAACTTTGATATTCCATAGCAAGTTAATATTTCTTTATCCCTCCCTCTCATTAGAGTGTCTCATATATTGTTAGTTAATTTTGTAACGTATTTTTACCAATATGTCAACTACAATTCAAGCGGAAGCATCTAAACCGCAAAAAAAGATGCAAGAATGCAACAAGTGTAAAGCAGCAGGATTTCCTAATCAGATGATAGGTTTCGAAAAGATAGGAGAAGATCCTACAACAGGCAAAATAATATGGAAATTAGTTAATGAGAATGGTCAACAGCATGAGCATAAAAGCAATAATCAACAAAATTATGACAAGCCACCATATTTCAAACGTAGACGGGTAGTAGACATATCGACTGTCACAGATGTGCAAGAAGCAAAGAAGCTACTTGAATTAGGATGGGAATACAATACATCATATCCAGCTACCATTGCAAATATACCTCACTATATACTAGTAAGAAGAGAAAGAGAACAATAATCAGAACCATATCATCATCCACCACACATTATTTTATTTTCTGTTGAACATGTACCATAGTCAAAATAGTTCGAGCGTGCCAAGAAGGATAACAATTTTCATTATCACGATGATTTGAATGAATATCGTATAGGGGTACAAATGGAGTAAAGGTATGAGTTTTCTTAGACAGTTGTTTGGACTAACAACAAGAAGGGATCCTGCAGTACAGAAACTAGCCAGACCAAACCATAAAACTCTTGTTACTGTCATGGATTATGAATACTGGAAAGGAGAAGATAAAATCATCTTCTGAAAATAGCAATGGAGGTGATAAAGAAGAATCAAAAGAAGCTGACTATGGTAAATACAAAGATCAGCTAGAAAAACAGCAAGAAGAAGAAACTGAAGAGATAACAACAACGAACCAGGTTTTTGAGGTTAAAAAATATTTAGATGAAGATTATTTTATTTGGTCATTTAACAGTAGAGTTAGACAAAGAAGAATATGATGAGGGCATAGAAGTAGGAGTATGTGTAAACCCAGAATGAGCTTCAAGCCATGCATAAAGATCTGCTAAGACATACTCCTGTATTGGTCCAATTCCAGTCTGCCATTCAGATGAGGGATAAAATAAATGACCAAGGTTTGGATAAGTTATCAACGTATGATCAGGATGATTTACTTCGGTCAGTCTTTGTTGTAAGAGAAACGCTTGTTGAACTGGAGTCTGAGTATCGTTTTCTCCATTGAGCATTAGAATAGATTTGGATACATTACCAATGATGCTTAAATTT
>JBJMFM010000204.1:0-25632 GCA_045808425.1 Nitrososphaeraceae archaeon
GATTACTTATTTTATTACTGACAGAAAAACAAGAAGTGTTAGTTAAAGCAAAAGTTGATAATAATAAGATAATAATTGTAGCTGTTACTACCCCATGATATAACTCTAAACATGATACATATTGAAAAGACCAAGAAAATGAGCATGGATTGCCTCTTGCAGCCCCTTGTTGCTATATTACTGTGTTATAAAAATGGCATAGGGTTTAAATAGTTTCAGCATGGATCGATGGTTAGTGAATTAGATGCCAGTAGCAATACTTCCGGATATTAGTGAACAACACTGCATTGGTTGTGCTCTCTGTGTAGAGATCTGCACAGCTCTTGGTCCAGATGTACTGAGAGTGAAGCCAGTGGAAGGTTGGAAGAGAGGTAAGGCGTTTGTCTTTTACCCAGAGAGATGCATCTCCGATGGAGCATGCATTGGTGTTTGCCCAACAAAGGCAATATTCTGGATGAGACCAATGGACTACACACCAGGACAACCAATTCCATTGAAGAAGAATGCAGTGTTCGTAAAGGGTTGGGAAGAAGGCTAAAATATTCTCCCAAAAGTCCTAAAATTCTTTTTTTAAATTTTTAACTAGATAGATAGTAGATATCTTATCAATATTGGTATTAGTCAACTATACTCTTGTAGATCTATATATAGTTGAATCCCAAATCTGCTTGGGATTGGATATACCATCATTATCAATAACTACTGCATCACTGGACTACTTCTAAATCCTTTTTAGAAAAGATACCACAATAATTCATCTGACATGGTTTGCTCCTAAGTGTGTCTCAAACTCCTTGCTAAATACTATTACGTTTGATTCTTTGTTTTGCTTTTGACATATTTTTCATACATATAAAGTGCCATTTCTTGCCGATCTGACTGAATAGACCCAGGACGAATGCTCCTTATCCTCTCGATGGCCTGATCAGCTGTCAAATTCTCTTTTTTTATAAAGTAGGCGGCTAATATAGTTCCAGTTCTTCCTCTACCCGCAGCGCAGTGAACCATAACTGGTTTTTTATGTGATATCTGCTGTTGGATATAATCAACTGTATTATCCATCTCTTCAAGAGATGGAGCACCATAGTCTTCTACTCTTAAATGAAAATAATCAACACCGTTACCATCCGAAAACCATTGTGTTGGTAACGGAACTTCTCTTATAGTAACTATAGCTTTGACACCATGTGCCACAGTCCATAAGTATTGAGAGTAAGTCATAGGCATACCACTTCCAGCAAGATCATCTTCAATAACCCAGCTAAAATTTGTAGGCCTGTTTATCATACGACCGTAAATCCATCTATAAGCATTACCGATTTTAGTCATTTGATATTACCACAAATTAATAAAATTGCTAATAACTATATTAATAATGTGTATGCATAACTACAGCTAAAATAGAATAACAACAAAATTGATTATAACATTTGTTTGTGGAAAAAGAACAGATAGCGATCTCCAATGCAAACTCCATACTGCATAATAATGTCTTCAATAGTATATGACTACGCGATCAATTAAGGTCAATAATATCATAATTATACATACTATTAGTATAGCTCTTTTATTTATTTATGAAAGTATCATATATTATAACCCCTCGCTATTCTTATAATCATCCATTGCATTATAATCCATGGCTCTTACGCTAGCTGATTACATAAATATTATTATGTTAGTTTTATTTTTCTGAGAAAGGTATTTGATGTATACTTTGGCAGCCTCACATACAGAGCCAATAGACACATATAACAAAACTATCGTGCAAGTTGATATTAAGAAAATCCAGATTCTAGTTATAAAGACGTTATCTACACCTAAGGAAAATCCTGACTACTCGTATAAAGTACATAAAAATGAGAGGTATGCTATATACACAAGCATAACTGATTTTGCTTGCACTATAGGAGAGACACATATCTCTGATAGATTAGGCTATCAGATTACGAGAAGTTTTTAATTATGCAAAATATCGTATAGTGTATTGATAGAATGGGATGAGAATATTAAGGCCCATTTAGTTTGGATATGGGGTGAAGAAGAGGGCTTTATGAAAAGAGGAAAAGAAGGCATGTTAGTTGTTACTGATAGACGTATCGCTTTTATTACAAAAACAAATATGTCTTATCGAATACATCAAGTACATTCATTAAGGCAGCTTAAACGATTCAAGGAAGATGAAAATGTGTTCCGCCCTTTAGAGGGATATGATATAAATGACTTAGACGATGATTTAAATAAGTCTGATGAAAATCTCGAAATCCTGTTTCGTCAGATTATAGAGGTTACCTCGGAAATTAAACGCTGGGGAACATTGCTTAAAGTTAAGGTTAATCTCGGAGACAAATCAAAAATCTATAAATTTTCAATAGTAAAGGGTTGGGTAAAGTATCCTGCAAAAGATCCGATTGAATTTCATCGTGTAGATTGGAATCCTCTTATTAATCTTATTAAAATATCATAGCGTCTCTGATTTCCGCATAATTCACGTTGTGGGACTTAATATAAGAGATCCCATTTGCTTAAATATACTTTTCATACAGCATTAGCATACGTATTAAGACTACGTAAGAATGCAAGTTTTTCTTCCAAAATTACACTGCACAAGATTTATGGCCCTTATTCATAACGTCATGACTGTAATTGCCAAAAAAGCTGTTTGTTATTGGAGTGGGTCCAGGTTCACCAAAGTATTTAACCGATGTAGCTAAAGACATCATCTATAGATGTCATTATATTGCAGGATATAAATACACTCTAAATATTATCGAAGATATAATTGATAGAAGAATGCAAACAATTTATGAGGTCACAATGGATAATCAAGAACATATCTATCAAGATATATATATTAAAATGAAGGATGGTGATTATTGTGCTATACCTTTTACAGGTGATGTCAATTTTTCTGAGTCTGAAGTGGTTGATAGGCTACTAGAATTATTTGGTGATGATAATGTAGAAATTATTCCTGGTATAAGTTCAATTCAGATTGCAGCGGCAAAATCTAGAGTACCACTTGATAAGGCACATATTGTTACTTTTCATGTATCCGGCGACATTGAACAAAAAAAATTGGAGTTAGTCAAAGCGGTAATGGATATGAAAAGCATAATTTTGCTACCACGACCATGGCCCAAAGATATTACAAGAAAATTTATGGAATCAGATATTGCCATTTTCTTGAAAGAAAATGGAATCGATACTTCAAACCTTAAGGTTTGGGTTTTTGAGAATTTAACAATAGATAATAAAGAAACCATTTTCGAAGGCAAAGTCAATGAATTAGAGAAAAGGGAATTCAGTGAGCTTTCTGTAATGGTAATTGACCAAGTAAAGCGTCAGACATATTTACAGTTTGATTGACTACGCGGTCATTAAATTTTTCTCCCCCAATATTAACAAAATACAATAATAATAAATAATTTCAGCAAAAACAATATATGCACTTCTGGCAGAAAATCTATAGCCTATTTCTACAACATCTTCTAACCAGGCAAGGCTGTGGATAACTAACTGTTGTAGTGTTTTATACTAATTATTATTAAAATTAAGCCTATTCTAACTTGCTTAGGGATTAACACAAAACTTGTTTTAGTTAATAATTACATCCCACGTAGCTCCTCTAGTAAAGATTACGTAGAGGGTCTATTATTTAATCTGCCAAACTGTTGTATCAAATCCCATTCAATTATGGCTCCAACAAACAGAATCACTACAACAATTCCGACTTCTACAATCATAGGAATAGCATATTCTTTCCACGATTTTTTCTTTACAAGTTGATAAATAAGCAAACCACTTCTAGAGATTGCTAAGCCATAAGCAAAAACTTCCATAATTCCGAATGGCGTAAATAGAATTATTAAAGGAGGAATGTTGTTAAGAATGGGAGAAGTTTTTGCCATTGCACTAAACACCATTCCTGTTGAAAAGCCAGAAGATATTCCTATTGCTGTGCCTACTGCAGGTATAAACATTCCAAGTGCAACTTTGATATTGTTGATAAAAATTCCATTTTGATCAATGCCTATGATTTGTTTAGTCAATTGTCCTTTTAGATCTTCTGCTTCTTTCTTACTCATGTTAATCGCCGCACCAGCAGAAAAAGCAATCATAAATACAACTATACCAATTGCCAAATACATAAGGCGTCGCTTAACACTAAAATACAATTTACAATAATGACTATAATATCATATAATTAGTTTTGTCAATAACAGAAATGTAATTAAATGTGACATCCATATGGAGAACAGCCACATCTTGGCTTTGCAAAGAGATGTTTCCAGTGCACTGTCATATGCCACTAGCAATGGCTATCAAGTTCATCCCGATGCTTTTGCTATGCTCAAGGGTCTTGACACCGACATTTTAAAGATTATCCAAGACATTATTAAAATGAAAACCAAACAAAATGAAAATTCTCTTATTGTAGTCGAGGATATCAAGAATCATCTTAACCCAATGAACAAAGCTAACATGATTAATGCTAATGGTGTTGGTATTTCTACTGGCCTTGATAATTCTTTTTCTGAGGAGAATGTTCATAAAGTGATTTCGGATCCTACTCTACATGTCAATACTGGTGAAGGAGTTGAAGGCTATACTGCACTTTTCCGTAGCCGTTTTGAAAAATCACTTCGTATTTTAGCGTTACGCCCAGATAGCAAGCGGATTACAAAAATTTCATCTATTAAACAAAAAGCAAATGATTTAAGAAAAAATAAATCAAATGACATTAAAGATAGTTTGAATGGAAATCCTTCTTCTATTGTAGCAGGATTGTTGATGTCAAAACATTCAAAGAAGAATGGATTAGAGATAACAATTGATGATTACACTGGAATATTGAGCTCACTTGCAGTTAGCGAAGAGTTGAAGAAACAGGTTTCAATGCTTGCACTTGACCAAATGGTCATGTTAGAAGTAGAGCATGTTATAAAAGGCATTCAAGGCTTTGTCATAAAAAATTTAGCTTCTCCAGATATTCCTGATCATATTTCGAATAAATCAAAATCTGAATCTTATGCAGTATTGATTTCTGATCTTCATGTGGGAAGTAAATATTTCTTGGAAGCTGAATTTGTCAGATTCTTAAATTGGCTTTCGTCAACCAATGACGAGATTGTGCGCAAGATCAGGTTTGTTTGTATTGGCGGAGATTTAATTGATGGTATAGGTATATTTCCCAATCAGGATAAAGAACTACTTGAAATGGACACTGCCAAGCAGATGACACACGCTATAGACTTACTTGCCAGGATACCAAAACATATCAAAGTTTTCCTAATTCCTGGTAATCATGATCCAGGAAGAAGGGCTTCACCCCAACCATCATTACCAAGGAAAGATTCTGAGAGATTATATACTCTTGATAATTTTACAATGCTGGGAAATCCTAGTTTAGTAGAATTAAGCGGTGTAAAAGTGTTAATGTATCATGGCCAGAGTTTGGACGATATTATTGCAACAACTCCGGGCCTAACTTATTCAAAGCCGTCGGAGGCAATGAAAATATTGCTCAAAGCTAGACATCTTTCACCAATATATGGACAGCGTACACCCATAGCGCCAGAGCAGGAAGATATGATGGTAATTACTGAGGTCCCAGATATACTTCATTCAGGACACATCCACATCATAGATGTTCAGAATTATCGAGGAACTTTAATAGTTAATTCAGGTGCATGGCAGGCACAAACCAAGTTTCAACAGACTGTTGGTATTGTGCCAACTCCAGGAATTGCAATTTTAGTTAATCTAGCTACTCTTCAACCATTTCAGATGGATTTCAATCAATTAAATTATATCTAACGTAGAAAGAAATGGATCATCTTTTAAGGCTTCTTTAATAGTCAAAGTTGAAACTGTAATTTTAATTCTTTGTGATCTGCCATATCGCCCCTGACTCACTACGTTGCTTGTTATCAGACCAAGTTGATCGAGCTCACTTATTATTTGTGTTATCCGACGTTGTGTAAGTGGTTCTTGCTCACTATGTTTACATAATGACGAGTAAATTTCATATACATCTCCAGTATTTCCGTTCTTTGACTTAATTATTGCCAATATCACAAGTTTAGTATGAGTAGTAGAATTTTTTAGAACCTCATAATTTGTATCCTTTTCAATTTTTTCTTGAGCTAATCGGATATGTTTTTCTTCAACCTTATATGCCCTTTCTCTTTCTGCAATTTCAGCAGCAACTCTCAGTAAGTCGATTGCTCTTCTAGCATCACCATTTTCCTTTCCAGCCATTGCTGCGCATAGATTTATTGCAGCATCTGATACTGCATCATCATGAAATGCAAGCTTAGATCTATCTGTTAAGATCTTTTGTAATTGTTCTACAGTATATGGATTAAAAACCAATTCTTCTTCACTCAGACTGCTTCGAACACGTGGATCAAGTTTGTCTTTAAATGTAAGGCTATTAGATATGCCAATTAAGCTGATAAAACCCCCTTCTGAGATCCGTTCATTTGCCCTAGTAAAATTATATAGAATATCATCACCGTTTTTATCCACTAGCGAATCAATTTCATCCATTACCAATACAACATGAAATTTTTTACTTTGAATAAAATCAAGAATTCTATCCGTAGCTTCACCAATTGACAGCCCTGTAAAATGCACCTGCAACCTCTTTTCTGCTTTATTAATTCCCATATCCTCAGCAATTTCATAAAGAACTTTGTATGCAGTATTTGCAGTTTTTGCATTGATAAACGGTACTATTACATTTATTCCAACATCCTTGGCTTTTTTACCTAAACGTTCAATTACATTTTTAGCCACTGCTGTTTTTCCTGTGCCTGGTTTACCAAATAATAATAGGTTAGATGGTCGTGCTCCTCTTAAAACTAGAGATAATGTCTGTGCAATTGATTTAGTTTCATCGTTTCTAAATGGAAGCTTTTCCGGTACATAATCTATCGTCAACGTCCGTCGATTTTTGACCAATGTTTTTCCTGTTGTAGCCCTTTCAAAAATACTATCAAGTAAATCATCGCTCAAAATGATTCACCAATAAGTGATTGAAGGAGACACACACACCCCTATCTTTCCTATCCAACATTCTAAACTTTAGGTTATATTGAGTTCTAATTTTGTTTTTAAACAGGTAAATCAATAAGTGTTGATAAATGCATAAAATTACTTATAAATAAGGAATTATCATGACTACAAAATATAGTTACAATCGAAACTGTGGGGTGGTGTATATGACATCTTCAAAGTTAACAACTTGTTAACGATTTTTTTGATAAAAAATAAAGAAGCCAGAATACGACCCCTTTATTTCCACTGGAGCGTTAAGATGAATATTAACAACGTTAACATCTCTGAATCAGACCCCTTTATTTCCAGTGGAAATAAAAATGACTTTGCATCATGACAGAATCGTTAACAAAATGGAATTAGCATGATTATCAATTCACCTCATATAACTGTAGAAAACCAAGCCATTTGTTATCAAGACTGTGTATAGTTATCTTAAGTGTTAATATGTTAAGTGTTAAGGCATTTCTGGTATTCTCTAGGAAGAAGATGAAAATGGAGCTTGAAAATTAAATGTAAAAGGCGTAGCACTTAGTTGATATAATACAAAAAGGTAGCCATTTAAAGCAAAAAACAAAAGAATCTATATATAAATAGTGTATCATCTTAATTGTCGTCCTCTACCTTTTTCTTCTATAGTTGGTAGTCGGGATTATTATTATGTTGTAGCCGCGTGAATATCCATCAGCTCATGAGAAGTATTCTCCTTTCCAAAACTACTGTCTCTCCTAGGCTGTACATTTATCTTTACACGACCCGCCTCTGTAATAGTGTATTTATATGGCCTACTATTACTTTGTCTATCTACCAGGTGTGATTCATATAATCTCTTCATAAGTCGTGCTGTGTGTTCCCGTGTTCTTCCTATTGAGTATTGTATCTCTCGTGAAGTTCTGGGACTTTCACTTAACAGCTTTAATACATAATCCATAGTACCATTTTGTATATTTTGAATACTGTTTTTCAAAATGACCGATGATAAGGGTTGAACGACTGAACTTATATGTTCGGTTGGTACAGATGTGATATCGCGTTTAGTTTGTATTTGTGATTCTTGCTGTGACATCATGCTTTCGGTATGAGATTCTGCATCAGTATCACTGGGCCTTTGGAACCACTGTGAGTTATGTTGATGTCGTTCTCGTGATTCTAAACTATCTATTTGTACACGTAATTCAACAAGCATTTTCTCGATGTATTTTAACCTACGAGAATATTCAGATACAACGGCCTCTACCATAGGCTCGTTAGCATCAACTACTCTTGCATGTGGACGGCTTCTATTATTATATAATCCCATGAAAGTTGCAGCAACGATAAAAGAAATCACTATTGATATCACGTAATCCCAGTTAACTAACGTTAAATCAATCATCAAATCACAATAACATCAACAAACCGTGATTTATGTTATTATAAAAAAAGATTTACACATTACACATTTTGTTTAATGTGGTTTTAAGAGCAAATATCACGCTCTCTGTTCTTCTTATATCCGTGACATCACTTTCTTCTTTTCTAAATATCACGCTCAGTCGCTCAGCTAGTGTTTGAAGAACTGAAAGTGTTTTGTTATCTATAGCTCCTACAGATTGTAACAACAATATGCTATATAGAATGCTCGTAATCTTGTGGCGGCATTGCTTTATTTGTCTATAATATGCTCCACGACTTATACTCCTAACACCATTTCTATCAATCAAGTGTCTAGAAATAATGTACATTTGTCTCTCCGTAAACAAAGAATTTGCAACAATATCACGATAAATATCGTTAAAATTCATTTCATCAGTTGGCATATAGCTATACAGATCTGTATCGCTGCTCAATAAAAGCATTGTCATGACCCATAATATAATGAGTGTTGGGAGGTGTATAATTACTAAGTGATATCAAGATTTTATAATATAATCAAGAACAATTGACCCAAATTATCCGAAGATTACGTGCAATATTAGGATCTAAACTAGCGAACGGTCTATTAGCTAAAAATTTAATCTCACTACATATATATTGAAATTAATAGAAAAATATCTTAGCAAATCACTATCTCAAGCACAAAATGTGATATTAATAAAATAATGACTACCTTAATTAGAATACAAGATATATTGCTAATTGATTTACAGCAATAGTAATAAAAACGTCAGTAGACAATGAAGACTAAATGCTTTGACCTCAAGTTTATGTATTGAGTGTTATATTAATAAAAATACACTCTTTGTGTATTATAAATCACTAGTAAATTGTAAAAGAAAATTATATTATTGGCATTAATAGCAATGATATATAGAACTAGAAATATTTCAGAAGCTGTATGTATGGTAAGGTAGAGGGTTATATTCGTGATGAGATTAAAAAATACGGCACCTTATGCTTTCCCCTCATAGACTCTGAAAACCATTTGGATGCAGGTTTGGTAGCTAAGAAAGCTGAAGAAATAGGTGCTTCTGCTGTTTTAGTAGGCGGATCTTCTGCAATTGATCAACTTGAACTTACAGAGATAGTTTCGAGTATCAAATCATTAATCAAAATTCCTGTGATATTGTTTCCCGGCAATATTACTGGCGTATCACCTAAAGCTGATGCTATCTTGTTCAGCTCCTTACTCAACTCTGAAAGTCCTTACTTTATTACCGAGGCGCAGGCTTTGGGAGCCCTTGCCGTAAAAAAATATGGAATTGAACCATTGCCCACTGGATACCTCATTATTGGCGAAGGTACTACCGCATGGTTTATAGGCCGAGCTCGTGGAATTCCTTTTGATAAATCAGGAATTGCAGTCATGTATTCTTTGGCAGCACAGTATCTAGGTATGAGATTTTTGTACCTGGAAGCCGGCTCGGGTTCTATTCAGAATATTTCTCCGCAAATGGTATCCACTGTAAGAAAATACTATCAAGGGATCTTAATTATAGGTGGAGGTATTCGTACAGCCCAAACTGCAAAGGAAATAGCTGAGGCTGGTGCTGATATTATTGTAATTGGTACAGTTATTGAAAAAGAGGGAAACTGGGAAAATATACTCTCTTCAATTATTAATGCAATAAGAAGGTGATATTATCTAATGACAATGATAAATGACGCCGAAATTTGCTTAAGAGGAGTATCTATGCCACAGTATTATTCAAAATATCATTGCGACATTTTAAAAACTGTACAAAAGAGCTTTGAGCTAGCCACCAAAGCACGCAAATTAGGAGTAGATGTTTCAGATGTTGTAGAACCAAAGATTGCCTACGATCTGGCAGATAGGGTTGCAAAAATGCATAACATTGATATTGCAGATAGGCTGCGCACTCTGCTTTCACATACTACCAAGGAAAAGGCTGCACTTAAAATTGCTGAAGAGATTGCCATCGGAGAATATGGTGCTGATGATCCACAAACCAGATTAAATAATGCTGTTCGTGTTAGTCTAGCTATCGTCACGGAAGGCGTAACAGTTGCTCCTCTCCAGGGAATTGCTGACGTAAGATTAAAGAATAACTTCGATGGCACTCAATATCTCTCGATATCATTTGCTGGTCCTATAAGATCTGCAGGGGGAACTGAGGCGGCACTTACAATGTTAATTGCAGATCATGCAAGAAGCGTCATTGGTGTGGACAAATACATTGCAAATTCATATGATGATGAGACAGGAAGATTCGTTGAAGAGCTCAGAATATACGAACGTGAAGTTGGAAATTTTCAGTTTAAAGTATTAGATGAGGATGTGATTAAATGTATAATGAATTTACCAGTCGAGCTTGATGGCATGGACACAGATCCAGTTGAAGTTGCTGGTCATAGAGGGATGAAGAGAATTTCTACTAATAGAGTACGTGGTGGCGCCCTGAGAGTGATGAATGACGGTTTGATAGGTAGAAGTAGAAAGTTACTTAATCTTGTTGAAACATTAAAGCTAGATGGATGGGATTGGCTCAAGGAGCTCAAAGGAGCAATTCAAACAGGTGATGATGATGCAGTACATCACAGAATGTCTGAAGTCATTACGGGTAGGCCTGTGCTTTCGATGACAAAGAAAATCGGAGGATTCAGGTTAAGGTATGGTAGATGCTACAATACAGGATTCGCGACTGTTGGAATTCATCCAACTATACCTATATTGCTAAACGATGCCATTGTAGTAGGAACACAAATTAAAATGGATATGCCCGGAAAAGCATCAACTATTGCACTTGTAGATAATATTGAGCCTCCAATTGTTAGACTTAGTGACGGGAGTGTATTACAGATATCATCAATAGAACAGGCTACAAAAATGCAATCGAGAATTGAAAAAATACTTTACCTAGGTGATATTTTAATAAGCTATGGTGATTTTCTCGAAAACAATGCTCTTCTACCTCCTACTAGTTATGTAGAGGAAATATGGGCTTTACAATTGCATTCAAAATTGTTGGCATTGCCCTTATCTTCACTAACCCAGCTTACAGAAAACGTGACCCGCGATAGATTAATTCAATTATCAAAGGAACCTTTCATAACATTTCCAACAGTTGACGAAGCATTTAAAATTAGTAAATGGCTAAATATTCCGCTTCATCCTAAATATTCCTTCTACTGGGATTCAATTACTATAGATGAGATTTTATTGTTAAAGAAAAAATTTGCTGAATATCAACAAAGATATCCACCCATTAATAGTGTTGATGTCGATAGTATATTTTCTTCTTTTTATTTACTCAATGATGATCCAAAGTTAAAAGATGTTTTAGAACGATTAGGTGTTACTCATTCAATAGCAAATGATAATAAGATTATTAAACTTAACAACCTTGACCAATTTCATTCTCTAACCAAATTATTGCTTTTTGAACAAGGAGCAGAAAAAACAACAACAACGAAGACATTATCACCTGAATTTCAAGAGATGGATATTAAAGCAAAAGATGTCGTTGAATATATTTGGAAAACATCAGGTGTTGAGGTCAGGCCAAAGTTTGCTTCATCGATCGCCGTAAGAGTTGGGCGTCCTGAAAAGGCTGCAGAACGTAAAATGAAACCACCTGTCCATGTATTGTTTCCTATTGGCTCAAGGGGTGGTGTAACTCGTGATATATTAAAGGCAGCTAAGGATGAATCGTTTTTTACTGAGCTTGCCAATAGGTTTTGCAGTAATTGCAGCCTTCCTTCTGTTGGAACACATTGTCGTAATTGTGGAGGTCTCACTCCCTTACGCAATTTATGTATAATTTGTAGAGATGAAATCGGCGATGACGGTAACAACAAACAATGCTATAGATGCGGTAAAGAGGGTAAAACTTACTCCCCAATTAGTTATCCACTACAAGTAGTACTTGAAAAAGCCCATCAAAAACTTGACATCAAGGCCACTGAGCCACTTAAGGGCGTCAAGGCTCTCATGAGCAAGGACAGAGCTGCTGAACCACTAGAAAAAGGAATTCTAAGACAAAAATATAGTCTTTATGTTTTCAAGGATGGTACCATCAGATTTGATGCAACCAATGAACCCCTGACTCACTTCAAACCCCAATGGGTAATGGTCAGTATCGAGAAATTAAGAGAATTGGGTTATAATAGAGATTATCTTGGTATAGAGCTGACGTCGACTGATCAGCTGGTAGAACTGTTGATGCAGGATGTAATAATACCCTTAGATGCCGCTAAACACTTGCTTAATGTAGCCAAATTTATCGATGAAGAACTTGTAAAATTATATGGATTTGAGCCTTTCTATAATGCGTCCTCCTTAGAAGACCTTATAGGACACCTGATAGTCGGACTAGCACCACATACGTCTGTGGGTATTATAGGAAGAATTATAGGTTTTACAGACTCGCAAGTCTGTCTCGCATCTCCAATATGGCATTCTGCAAAACGCAGAGATTGTGATGGTGATGCAGATTCTATAATCCTACTAATGGATGCATTCCTAAATTTTGCGAATGAGTTTTTGCCAGATAAAATTGGAGGACTTATGGATGCTCCATTATTGATTCAGCCGGTAGTATTGCCATATGAAGTCCAAAGACAGGCCCATAATATTGATGTTGTTCCTGTTTATCCGCTAGAATTTTATGAATCAACTTGGAAGCAGCTCAAAGCGGGGAACTTGGTCGCAAAAATAGAACTCATTAAAAATAGGATTGGGACCGAAAATCAATTTTTCAGCTATGCATTTACACATTCTACAGCATTGCTAACAACCAATGGCAATCGAAGTGCATATTCTAGACTCAATACCATGGAAGAAAAGTTGGATATGCAAATATCTACTGCAAAACTAATTAATGCTGTAGATCCTGATGAGGTAGTATCCATGGTGCTTATGACCCACATTTTGCCAGATATTATGGGTAATATGCGTTCATATTCTTCACAATCTTTTAGATGTAGTCGGTGTGGAGAAAAGTACCGTAGAATGCCACTTATGGGCAAGTGTATTGAATGCGGGAACGAACTTTTGCAAACAGTCACTAGAGGTTCAGTTGAAAAATACATTGGTATAGCGTCAGATCTGTGCAATAGATTCAAAGTCAATGATTATCTACATAGCAGGGTTGAATCTCTGACAATGGAATTGAAATTAATCTTTAAAGAGCAAAGGAAAGAACAGTCAACTCTGGTTGAATTTATGAGTTAATTAAAATAGGTTTTATGGACTAACTTTGAACTATCATGCTAATGTGTAAAAAAATAAAAATAATTGTACATATTAAAATGATTTACATTATGCATTTAATACATTCTCTACAGCTTAGTAGTTGTCAATTGGACAAATTTAGCTTTTCTACAAGGAAAAGTATAGCGAAAGTCAAAGAGATAATGATACTAACAATATAATAATATTATATAATTAAAAATTTCTCTGTACCTGGGCATCACTGAATCGACAAGGCAGCTAGAAATTACAAACACCTACATATCTTTTTTTAATTTAGTAATTTTTACCATGGAATGTCAATGCCAACAATATCCTGTGAGTACAATACTAAACTTCTCTCTCCATTTGCAGGCCGTACATGTGGATATATTTGCTACTTTCTATCACCAACCAGATTTATATATTCGTAAGCGCCAACTGCATTATCGAATGCATACTGAACTCTTTGGAACTGTTTTCTAAAGTCAATAACATCTTTTGCTACTGTATGGGAATCCTGCATATCAACTACTACACGTTTTATTAAACTAGCAATCTCGATCATCTCGCTTTCCTTCATCCCTAGTCTGGTTATTTCTGAAACACCTATCCTTATTCCACTTGGATGCATATAATGCCGTCCTGCCTTGATGTCTCCGGGTAATAGTTGTCTATTTAAAATTATGTTAGCCTTTTCCAAGTTCCTTTCAATATTGCCGCCATCACCAAACTTTGAAACATCTACTGCAATCTGATGCGATGCGGTATATCCTCGTTTTTCACCTAATACCCCAAAACCATATTTGACTAAACTTTCTGCCAATACCTTGGCATTTTTGATCACTTGCTTTGCATACTCCTTTCCAAATTCTAATGATTCAGCTAATGCGATAGCCTTTCCAGCAACATGATGTAGATGATGACTACTTGTATTACCAGGAAAAATCGCTTTCTTGATCACATCGGCATGTTTTTCTAATGATACTATAATCCCACCTTGTGGTCCCCAAAGGGTCTTATGTGAGCTCATAGTCATGGAATCTGCTCCTTCTCCTAATGGATCCTGAAACTCTCCTCCAGCTATCAGCCCAGCAACATGAGCTCCATCATAATTAACATACATATTACGATCATGCATAAAATCAGACAATTCTTTTACAGGATGTGGAAAAAGGAATAAACTTCCTCCAAACATTGCTATCTTTGGTGCTTTGCTATCGCGGATCATTTCTTCGATCTTCCTTTTTGTAGCATCAACATCTATTGTCATCTCTTCCTTTGAAAAAGGATAGTGTTCAATGTTCAATCCATGTACAAGACCCGCAGTGCCGAAGTGTTCTCTTTTTCCGTGAGAAATATGTCCGCCGCTAGGAATAGAAGCAGCCATCATGTAATCACCTGGACTTGAAAAAGCAGCATAAATTGCAAGATTTGCAACTACGCCGGATGTAGCTCTACAATCGGCAAACTCGGCTCTGAAAAGTTTTTTCGCTAAATCATTACAAATTATCTCAACCTGATCTATGTAAGTGCAACCAGCATAAACCCTGTCGCCAGGCCATCCTTCTGCGTATCTATTGCCAAAGTCAGATAATACTGCTTCCCTTACCGCTGGGCTTGGTATATTTTCACTTGCAATAAGCGGAATTGATTTATTAAACCAGTCGTGATGTTCCTTCATCAACCCTAATACTTTATCGTAGAAGACTTTTGCACTCATTTAAATATATGAATCTCCCTGTTCTTCCTAATTTAAAATATCGCATAGCTGTAGTCAATACTCTTTGCAACTAAATCGTTTTAATTTTATCAATAGGAAAAAATAATAATCTGTATATATTATGACATCAATAGACATAAAATGGGAATTGTTGGAGTAATCTGGAGGTGCCCATCTTGTAATCTCGATGCTGGTGGTAGCATGGGCGAATTAAAAAATCATATGAAAAACGTTCATATCAAGAATGAAGTTCACCAAAACATTAACAACGATGCATCATAAAAGCATTGACGGCTTTTTTGTACTAAAGATTTACTACTGTTATTAAGAGATACTAGCCATGATTTGAGCAGAGATATGCCTTTGTTTTGCACATGTTGTTACCCTGTAAAGTAATTGGAACTAGATTTATTCTTGTAATTTCAAGGGTATAGGTAAATAAATTTATATTAATTTTAAGAATCCATTGGCTCAGTGTTTCTATTTTGAAAGTTATGAGGTTTATAGAGTGATTATTCAATAGAGTCTATTCATAGACGTTTAATAATACACAAAATATTTCAATTTTGTTGTTACATGTTAGAATACTTACCAGGCTATTCTATATTAATTGAGCTGACTCACATTTGATATTGGTTTCTAAATGAATTTTTGGTTATGCCATAATAATCAATAAATCTGAGAGTTTTTATGAGAATTTCATATAGAGTTGAGCTATTATATTTGTTCCATTATGTGTGTAGATCGACTCTAGGCAAAGTCGATCTAGGCTTTATGCCAATCATTTTATACACCGCTCTTTTTATTCTGCCTATCTATTTGCATTCCCATGGAAGGATATTGTGTTAAATGCAAATCAAAAAGATCAATGAATGATGAGAAAAAAGTGACTATGAAAAATGGAAAGCCTGCAACCCAAGGAATTTGTTCTGTATGTGGAACAAAGATGTTCAAAATAGGTAAGTAAATATCTTCCTTACATTTTTCTTTTGGCATGCATTATCTTACATTTTTTTATTCCTATCTTATATGCTTCTTACATCTTAACACAAGCATAATATCCCCCTATGACCTATTAGAGTAATTGATAACAATTCGAAATCTTGTCAAACGATACGAGAACTTAATTGCAGTTGATGGACTAAATCTTGACATACATGAAAATGAAATCTTTGGTCTCCTAGGCTCAAATGGTGCTGGTAAAACAACTATAATACATATGCTCGCAACCTTGCTTAAGCCTACTTCTGGTACTGCTATTGTAAATGGTTATGATATTATAAAGGAGTCCTCCAAAGTAAGAACTAGCATAGGTATTGTATTTCAGGCTCCAAGCAGTGATGATATGCTTACAGGATATGAAAATTTAAAACTTAGTTCTCTATTATATGGTATACCTAGGCATATTAGGGAGAACCGTATTGCTGAGGTACTAGAACTAGTCGGACTGACTGAAAGAAAGAATGATCAAGTCAAGAAGTACTCTGGTGGAATGCGCAGAAGATTAGAGATTGCAAGAGGTCTTATACACAAACCAAAAGTGATTTTCCTTGATGAGCCAACACTGGGCCTTGATCCAAGCAGCAGAGAATCAATGTGGAAATATATACAACAATTGGTAAAGGAGGAAAAGATTACTATCATATTGACAACGCATTATATGGAAGAAGCAGACATGCTATGCGACAGGATTGGAATTATAAATAAGGGCAAAATAATTGCATTGGATACCCCCTCAAAACTAAAAGCTATGGTTGGCGGTGACATTATAAAACTCAAAGCAAAACAAAGCATTCCAGACAATATTGAAATACTAAAGCATTTTACATTTGTGCGTAAAATTGAATATATCAATGACAATGCTCTTCTTACTTTATCTGTGGATGATGCTAACTCCAATCTTCCAATTATTTTAAAACAGATTGATACCGAATCAGTGGAATATAAAACTGCCACATTAAATGATGTATTCCTCCATTTCACAGGCCAAAATATTAAAGAACAACCAGAAGGAGGTTTTATGGAAAGATATGCTCAATATGATTAGTAAGATGGGATATTGTTTTAGTAGAACTGGATGGTAAGTAAGTTCCCTGAGTATTCAAAAATATCATAAAGGAATTTTTGAATCTATGATTTGATATGCCAAAGTCTATTTCTAAAAGCTAATCTTTATCAATATCCAATATGCCCAATACTATTCGATTTTACAATTTGTTAAGACTTTTTATGAATCTAGCCTATTCATCTATTCTGATTCACATTTTTATGTACTATCCAAAAAAATTACTGTACATTTAAAAGAGGTTACTCTACTGACTCTTAAAAGGGGCTATCGTCTAGCTTGGTCTAGGATACCATCTCCCATAAAAGAGGTATAGGCCTGGGGCGCTGGCGGTCGTGGGTTCAAATCCCACTGGCCCCATGTCAATCTTGTCATTTTATTAGGACCCATTTTGATATATTATGTTAAAGTTGAAGATCAAATCTAATGCTAATACAATAGCTAAAGAAATACACTATGATCTGGTGTAGGTGTAAAGTTCATCAGTATAATGGCTAATGCTGTACACTAAAAAACCATGAATATATTATGAAAAAATAAAAGAAAAAAAGAGAAAAATATTTGGTTATCTTCTTATACTTTCGATTGACATCATTTCATCAAATTGATTATACATTTGCAAGAGGCGAATACCTTTCTCTGTTGTTCTAATCAATTGTGTTTCATCTTCATATTCTAATACCTCATTTTGTAACAAAACTCCCAAGTATTCCTTCAGCTGAGCATAGGACAGAAATGCTTTGTACATTATTTTTGTCTTGGTAGCTCCACCATTTGCTGCTTCTAGAATTAACCCAACGATGTCAGTTCTGCTTCTATATTTCATAACAATGTTTTATCTGATCTGGTATTTATAAGGAGCCGTACTTTCGATCATTTTTTTTGATCATACTATTCGATCGATGAAGTGATCATTGTACTAGGGAAAATATTGTGCTTTTATCATTACTATTACAGCCTATTCTAATAACACTTATTGTACTTGTATTCAAATACCTAAATGATCATAAACAGAGGTAGTTACTAAAATCGGATTTTATGGAGTTCTCTGCCCTTACATTCAATGCTGACAAACATATCCTACATAAACAAGTTGAAAAACTACAGGAAATACTAGAGACAACCAGTATATTATAAACATAATACTCCAGAAAGAAACAGATTCAGGATCTGATTAAGAAGCAAGAGGAGATGGAAGAAAAATTCCAAATGATCTTTATAAAGATAGAAGAAAGAAAGTTAGGATAACTTAAGCATTTCCTCAAGGATAGATAACGTTGTTTGAGATTTTCTTCTCGCGTCTTTGTATATATTTTTGACCATAGACCCATTATAGAAGTGAGTATCGTCTCCTTCTTTCAGGTAGCCCTTAATAAGCGAATCTGTCTCAATGAATTTTATGTCTGATTTAACAATAGACACATAACCTTCAATTACCTTCTTAGGAACTCCTAGCATAGAACAGATGAATGTCAACAGATTTTTTCCCTCTTTATCTGTGAATCTGTTTAGATATGGATTATGTTCCTCTATAGTATCTATTGATGACAATATTCTATCCATCATCGCTCTTGCTCCTTCGTTATTATCTTTCATAAAGTTTTCTCATTGTTGCATGATCCGTAGCATTGGAAATATGATATTCTAATGCGTCTAGTATGATTGTATTCAATATTTGTTTAGCAAATCTCTTTCTGATATCATACTTCAACAAGAGTAAAGAGCATCTATGCATTAGCATATTGTATACAATATTCAAAGATTCAATTATCAATAACAGAGCATATCTAGTAAATTCATGATAGAAGTCTACCTCTTTAGGAGTCCACCTTCTACTAAATAGCCTACTCTTTATCTGTGCTTCACTCAAGTCTCCTTGAATTAATACAATTAATTAAACACTTCATGGATTTGATAGCAAAAGGAGAAATCACAGATGGTCATGATTTAACTGAAGAGCAACTAATGCATACTCTAATACCTGCTTCTATAAATGCAACCGGCGCTGAATTAGAGTCATATAAAACAAAGATAAGTGACGTGAATTACTTTGTACATAGGTTACAGAAATATGATATAGAGATGAGCCGCACTTGATTAATTACATACTTATCATAACATTATTCGTGCGAAAAAATTTAAAAACTACAAAAACTAAATGGAGTACCAGCACTCAAGCAACACTATTCACAATGAAATACTATAGATTTAGCAGGCGAAGAAAAAAGTCATTGTATTCTATGTACTACTTCTACAAAAATAGAAAAAAATCAGATTATATAATAGACACAGGAAGGTCGAAAATGCTGGAATCAGGCTTCTTTGAGAACCAGGTATGGGGTGCTCTATACAAAGCTTGGAAAGGGTATACGATTGCCAAAAATAAGGGGGAGGATGATAAAATGGAACTCTACGCACATAGGGTACAAGAGCTGCAGCATGATTTAGGACTACCAATTAGTTCATTTGATAATATAGGCATGTCAGCAACTAGCTTTCTATGGCAAATCGTACAGGAGGATGATAATAATAATCAAGAACAACAAGTAGCAGAAGAAGAAAACTATCTGGGTGACCGTCAATACGAACAAGAAAGATTCACTGACACATATACCGAAGATTTTAGAGATGATGAGAATAAAGCTGATAGGTTCACTGATGATAATGCCTATTGTGAAAATTTTACAGATTAATCAGACTGCTTATTTCGTATAGTCATTAAAACCAAAGTTGATTCTGGATTCACAAGACAGCAGACACATTGTGGTTTAAAGAATACCGTCTTTCATACAAGGAGAATAATCTACAAGGAAAGAAGTATTATGCATGGATAATATACAAATCGTACCGTGAGCTTGGACTACCTCTTCTACCTTTGCCAGAATTGAGAATGCTTGTTATAGAGTTCTTACTAAAAAATCGTGGACTATTCAGACAAGGTAGTGGTGGAATAAAACATGCAAAAAGTTTTATTTTTACGTAATACGATAATAGTAAAAGAAATATGTTTACACCTGATCTAATATTGGGAAAATAATTGGGAATAGTAGTTCGAAAGAAGGAGTCAGCAAGGTTAATCTGGAACACAAAACCACATCACCTGATAAATACAAAAGAAACAGAATTTCAAACGTCCGAGGTTGTGTTTTCAAATCCAACAGTAGAAGACCAGTCATCAGTAATCCAAACCTTTTTCAATAGTAATTCCAATATTAAATTCCAAAATGACAGAATAAACAGAGTTATCTGCGGAAATAACCTTCTTACAATGCAGGCACTTATTGCTTCAGGCTATGAAGGTAAGATAAGTCTCATATATGCTGATCCTCCATTTCGGACAAATGAAAATTACTATGCAAAATTTGAGGTAGGCGATACAGAGAGCGTTAAAATACACTCGATAATTCAAAGGCTAGCCTACAATGATAGCTGGAAAGACGGAATTGATTCCTTCTTGGATATGCTTTATCCAAGGCTGCAATTAATGAAGAAGTTGCTTACAGATAATGGTTCTATTTTTTTGCATCTTGATTACCATATAAGCCATTACACTAAATTGATTATGGACGAGATATTCGGTATTGGAAATTTCAGAAACGAAATCATAGTAAAGCGAGGTCGTAAGAAAGGCCTGATGTATCAATTTGAAAAGGTAGATAGAATGCATACCAGCAATGACACTATATTATGGTATACCAAATGTTCTGGTAGTAAATTTAAGCAACCGCTTTCCAAAACAGAAAGTGTAGAAGCAAAGTGGATGGGATTTTGGAGCAATGTTGATAGGCCTACTATGCGATATGAAATATTTGGAATAACTCCTAACAGAGGACAATGGAAATGGAAAAAGGAAAGGGCAATAAGAGCTATTGAAAATTATCGCAAATTTGAAGATAAATTTAATATCGCTGCCTCATCCGATAAATCCCAAAAGATAACAAAAGATGAGTTAGAATTTATAAAAAATAAAAGCCTTTTAGAATATTGGCGGTCAAATGGCCAGACATTAGAATTTATCAGAAAACGTGAAGGAGTAAAGTATCCTGAATATTGGGTAGAACCACGGGAACATAAGATCATAGATAATCTATGGATAGATATTGAAGGCTATAATTATTCTTCTAGCTATCCTACTGAAAAGCATACTGAATTATTAGAAAGAATAATTACCAACTTTTCTAATGAGGGAGACTTAATTGCAGACTTCTTTGCAGGCTCTGGGACAACATTAGTAGTGGCTGAGAAAAAAGGCCGACAATGGATAGGATGTGACTTTTCAAAAGCAGCTATACAAATAACACGCAATCGCTTAGTTCAAAATGGTTCCAAACCTTTTCTTATAGAAAATATAGGTAATTATCAAAGAAAGTCAATCTATTTAACAGGTTCACGTATTTATGAGATTCAACCTGTAATTCTCAAACTATACGGTGCGAGTCCTAGAAGAGACTATCCTGACATGGGAATAAGAAAAAGTGATGGATTGGTTGAACTAGTCTACATAAGTTATCCTGACATACCAATGACTGCAAAGAAGGCAGAAGAACTTGAAGCATTAGCTGAACATCTCGATGGGAAAGGATATCAAAGGTTAGTTATCCTTGGCTGGGGTTATGAATACAACTATGACGACATCCTTAAAACAAGAGAACGTAGATCAAATAGAGAGTGGCACAGTAAAATTGTTAGTAAAACTATATCCCCTGAAATATATGAATATCTAAATGAGGCAAAAACCATAGATGATTTATACTCGTTAGATGGAAAAATACGATTCTATGATAAACCGTACTTACGCCTTATGGAACCAGAAATTCAACAAGTAGACAGAAAATATCGAGTAACGGCTGGTATAGACAAGTATATTGTATTTGATTTCCCTGTAGAATGTGAGCAACAGCATAAGAAAGTCCAAGAATTAGTAGCATACAAACCATTGTCTTTAATTGATTATTGGACTATAGATTGGGATTATGATGGTATAACTTTCAAATCCGGTTGGCAAGCTATGCGTCGAGTAGGTAGAAACATACAATCAATACCAAAATATACAAGTAAGGAACTCGAGGGGGGAAAACTATACACAATTGCTATAAAAGTAGTAGATATTTTTGGAAATGATACAACTGGCACAATAAATGTAGATCTAACAAAAACAGCTACAAATATAACTACTAACAAGCATTGACATACATTCAATCAATCATATCTTAGTATTACTGGATAAATTAATAGAAGATTGTAAACTATTGGCAGGAAATGGGTTTGAGCTATCAGCTTTTTTGGAGGTTAGTTCAGATGTGACTAAAACTAACACAAGTTTACACGGTTATAGTGGAAGCTGTCGCAATGATTTTAACTCCTCTAGCAGATTCATTCTGTAGTATAATAATTTTTTAGGATCAAATTAATTATCTCAATTATAAGTATACGGGATGATATTTTATAATTTAAAAATACTGTTTGCGTTCTTGAACATCAGGAGATCACTTGATTCTTGATTTAGTTGAAGTTTTTGAGCAAAGCTAAGGTAAGAGCTCATACTGGAAATGGGCCAATCACTTCCATATAATAAATGATGCTGTGGATCTACATAATTTAATAGTTCTTTTATTTTTTGTATATAATGAGTTTCAGCAGGCAACGTAAAGTTACCAACGAATAGACCAGAAATATCTGCATATGCATTTCTATTCTTGTATAGTATTTCTTGGCAATCTATTATCCAAGGATTTCCTAAATGACACATAATTATATTTAGTTCAGGGTTATCTACAGCAACATCATCTATATTCAAAGGATGAGAATACTTGATCTTAGCTGTATATGAAAATGTATCTCCAGTATGAATCATAAGTGGTATTCCATATTCAACACACATATCATAAGCTCTTTGATATCTTTCATCATACGGATAGTAATGTTCATATCCACAATAGATCTTTATACCTTTAATATAGCCATCTTTGAGCCATTTTCTGTAATTTTCTAAGTCTTCGTTGGTATGATTATCAATTGAAAATCCTGCTACAACCCCGAGTTTATCATTATACTTCTTTGTGGTGTCAATAATTTGATATGTAGACGGTCTATCTATATCAACTTTGTAAGATGACAGTATAATAGAATAATCGATATCATTATTATACATTGACTCAAGCAAAGCGTTTACTCTTTCTTCCAATGAAAGAATTTTTTTTTCTGACTTGTTGAATTCATTATAATTGTTGAGATGGACATGGCAATCTAAAACTGGCATATATTATTCCTATAATTATTACAAGGTCCTGTGCGTTGGATTCTGCCATTCTATAAAACTGGCATAATTTAAAGAACGGACATCATCTAAGTAATTTGGAAGTATTTTAATAAACTTGAATCCATTATCTAATTCGAACGATAAAACAGGATCTCTCAACTCACCTCTAAGTACTTTGTCTGCATATTCAAATGCAGACATCTTATCTGCATATTCACAATAATTAAATAGTCTTCCTCCACTTATCAGTCTCTTAAGATTTAATTCAGTAGCTAATTTCTTTCTTGCGTCATAAAGCATACTTCCTATACCTTCATGTCTATGCTTGGGATGCGTGGATATATCTACACCATATAGACTATCCCCGTTTGGATTATGATTTGTAATCATACCATCTGCAGTAATTTCTCTCCATGTATGTTCTGTATACTCAGGAACAAGTGAGACTATTAGAGTGGTTGCAGAACCAACTACTGTACCATCTGGTTCAACAGCAACGAATTGTCCTTGTGGAAAAATACGAAGATGACTTTCAAGTTCTTCAGTACGCCATATATTCCCATAGCGAGCAAGATATGGAAATGATTTTTTTTGTAAATTTACTATTTTGTAAATATCCTCTTGATATGTATTTCTGGTGATAACCCCTAGATCACGTGGGTGTAGCAAATCAGACATATAACTTATGTATGCATTGTTTATCCACAGGAAGATATAAGCATTGTATATCTTTTGGATTAACATATTCTCCTTGCTTTTCAGGAATATTCAGACTTGCTACACTATTTTTAGTGTATCTATAGAATTTTTGGATCATCATTTCCTCTATGTAATTATCATTACACAATATAACTATAAGGACAGCTAAAAAGCATCTGAGTCTAACCGCAAAACTATATTTTTCACATATGGAAGCATATGACATGATAATTAGCCATCATATTTGCTTCAAACCATATTTATGTCTCCTAGAAGATCAGTTTTGTGCTGAAATATTTTTCAGGAGTACAATCTAAACGAAATCTTTTGACATGAATTTAATAAATATCTGTTAGATCAAAGTTAAGTCATAAGATCGAAGTTTTCCATATCCTTTATCTCAGAAGGCCTTTTATGAATATTGGAATTTTGAAAATTTTATAATCTCAGAATCACATTTAATATTAGGCTATTTCTTGACTCTTTGCCATATAACTCATAATCAACATAATCAACGTAATTGGTAGTGCGGTACTAGATACAATATAATCAGTTGAGTCATCATTTCGAGTGTGAATCAAACTTCTCAAAAATTAGTCACACAGATAAGTGTAAAAATTTTTTTATTTCAAATGTTCATTAGAGTAAAACCTGGTTTTCCCTGTCATGAGTCTTTGAAGAATAATAAAATTGACTGAAATATTCAATGGACTTCAAAAGCAGTAAAATTAGTGAGTAGGATTAATACAGTGTAGAAGAATATGATAAAATGAAAATTTCAACATTTAGTTTCACTTATCGTACAAAACAACACATACATGCTAATTGTGAGTTGTGTAGTAGACCAAAATAAAATTTGTTCATTGATGTAAATTCATTTGGAAGTAGCTTTTCATGCAATATTACAAAAAGAAAATAAATAAGAGAAGCAAATACCTTATTTTCTTATATTATTTATTGACATCATTTCATCAAATTGGCTATACATTTGCAAGAGGCGAATACCTTTCTCTGTTGTTCTAAACAATTGTGTCTCCTCTTCATATTCTAACACACCTTTTTCTAATAGGACTGTTAGATATTCCTTCAGCTGAGCATAGGACAGAAATGCTTTGTACATAATTCTTGTCTTAGTAGCTCCACCATTCGCTGCTTCTAGAATTAACCCAACGATGTCAGTTCTGCTTCTATATTTCATAACAATGTTGTTA
>JBJMFM010000205.1:0-3227 GCA_045808425.1 Nitrososphaeraceae archaeon
CACCTCAAAGTGTGTAGTTGGAGAAGCATATGGCTTTTCTTCATCATATGTATCTAGCTGTAAACGGTGTTCTATAATTGGTTGGAAGTTTATGTTTTATTTTATGATTTGCTCATATTCAAAGTTAGAAGGGACTGGGAAGAAGTTTGTGGAACATTGGAGTGAAAAGCATCATTATACCTGCTGATAAAGAAAGCATTTACTGGAATGAAGTAGTAAAGAAAGAAGCAAGAGGTATTGACGATGCTGACTTTGGAGAAGTTCAAATGACAATGGGAGATACAGTTATTACAGAAAAAGGTGTCACAGATAAAAAAAGATTTTACTTGCCAAAAAGCCTTGCAGATAAATTTGATAGTCATACCCTATGGTTTAGAATAACAGAGGATGAAGCATATAACACGTATAGGGATATTGAAGAAATCCTATAGATTAAGGCATAAAATGACAGACATAAATATCATAAGCAAATAGAAGAAAAGACACAATATATGTGAAGTATACAAGTGAGTCTTGGTTAGTTCATTTCGTATGCTTGAAATTATCAAATTGATTCTTGAAGCAGACTAGAGTCTCATTATCAAATATACAAAATTCTATAATATCTAATTTTGAAATAGTATTATTAGTGCTGGTATTATCATTATTGCTATCTTGAAGAAAGGTTTTAGATTCTTCAACTAGTATCTTCGCACATCTATCTTTAGGGAAGCCAAATATTCCAGAACTTATTGCTGGCATTGAAATACTTTTAAAGCCTCTTTCTGACGCTAGTAAAAGGCTACTTCTAACTGATTTTCTTAGTTTGTAATCTTCATTTCCTTCACCCATCCTTGGTCCCACAGTATGGATAACGGCTTTACATGGTAACTTTCCTGCTGTAGTAATCACAGCTGAACCAACTGGAACAAGACCTCTAGCTGTGATTATCTTGTCACTTTCTTTCTGAATGATTGTTCCACCTTTTCTTACAATGGCAGCTGCAACTCCTCCACCATGTTTTAGATAAGAATTCGCAGCATTTACTATTGCATCAACATTTCTTTCTGTTATATCTCCCTTAACAAGCCTAAGGATTCTGTTATTATGTAGTCTTATCTCCTCTACTATTAATTGAGTCATATAACCATGGCTCCATCAAGGTTGCATGGAGGTATATACAACTTTTCTGATTGTACTCCTAGCTGATAAGTATTAATACGATATTTTATGTTCTGATATAATATTATGTGTTAGCAGATATACTATTAACTTACGTTTGGTAGCATTCTATGACGTTATTAGTAGAGAAAATATGGATGAGTCTAATAAGAGAAATCTAAAAATAATAATAGCCGTTATAGCTGCAAGCATAGTAATTAGGATATTGATATATTATATAATTTCCAAATAGATAAAATACTTATTCTAATAGTATTAGAAAAAATCACAATATGATGTATATGATATATATGATGTCTTGTATGGTAGTGTAGTTAAACGTTTGGAACTATACTCTAGGTATCAGTATTTTCTGGTAGACTGTCAATTTTTGATGGTGTATCAAACTTAAACTAGTCTTGTCTATTTGAGTATCATATACATCAGATAGCATTGCTGTTAAAAAACAATAATACAGAATCACACCATAAGAGCTTTAACAGCAATAAAGATGATATCTATAACCATGGATTTTGATGAGGTTGTAAAAAGGAGAAAGATGATACGAGAGTATGATTTAAACAGGCAACAAATTCCAGACCAATTAATTACAAAGCTAATTAAAAATGCTCATAGGGCTCCTAGTGCTGGCCATACGCAGGTTCAGGAGTTTATAATAGTAAAAGATGCTTCAACAAAAAAGAAATTAAGAAAGGCAGCTGTAAATCAAGAATATGTAGAAAATGCTCCTCTATTAGTTGTAGTATGTTCAAATACTTCACGCTCCGTAGGCCGTTATGGTAGCCGTGGAAGAGAATTCTATAGCATAGTAGATGGTGCATTTGCTTCTATGCTTATTTTGCTTTCAGCTGTAAATGAGGGAATTGGCGCTTGCTTTGTAGGAGCATTTCAAGACAACAAAATATCAGAAATACTTGAACTACCAAAAGATGTCAGACCAATAGGTATTATTTGTCTAGGATATCCTGCAGAAAAACCTGAAAAGCTTGAAAGAATGGATGTTAAAGCACTAGTTCATTATGAAAAATATGGTCGTAAACTGTGAACTGAACTGGACTATTGCAGTGAATTTACTTACCAATCAAATTCAAGTGCATAAAAAGCCTCTAAATCTACTATATTATAGTATCAGCAGCAGTAAAGTAAATACATGCTATACTAAATGACCTCTGCATACATTACACAGGTGATTTGTCTTTATATCAGTGTCTGACAAGGAATTACTAAAATGCATCACACATTTTATACTTTCACAATGAGTCAAACCAAAAGCATGTCCTAATTCATGTACTGCTTCTTTGACTACTCTTTGGCAAAAGAGAGATTTATCTGGTTTTAATCCATAGAATTCTTGTCTTATCCGTGGAAGATAAATTGCGCATATCCTACCATCCAAATGTGCTTGTCCAAATACAAAATTCAGCTTATCAGAATGTGCATCGAAATCGCAAATAGCAAGTATTTTTGTTGTTATTCTTCTTCTTTCTTTGGAATATAATTTCTCGTAGTTATCTGAAAGCCATTCTAAGATGTCAGTTGATTTCCACTGATTTCTTTGATTGTCAAATAGTTGTTCTGGAATTTGTTTTATTGGTGGTGTTGTAACAATAGAGGAAGTATTAAACTCATTTAATAGTGCCTTTTCTAGCGAAGAGAGAATATCTTTATCTAGCTCAAATAAAACTGGTTGAAGAATGATTTGCATTAATGTTACCACTACACCGACATTGTTTATTTCAATAATTCCATAAAATTTGGATGTATATAATCAGTCAACCATACTGAATCTGAAGCTTGATAAAAATGATAGACTCCAGTATAATATGCTTCAATTGCAGAAATAGCGATTATAACTGGTTGTTGTCCTTCTTCCTTTTTTAAAATTGTCTTGCGCTTTCCCACCTGTAATGCTGTATTCCTGTCAGTAGATAGATGAACATATTGGCGATTCATAGGTCGAAGACCTTCTGATATTATATTTTTGGCTGCAGAAGGAGATGTACCATGATATAGAATGTCTGGAGGTTTGGAAGCTATTCTCTGTATTTTAGTAAAAGGAATAAAAG
>JBJMFM010000206.1:0-14533 GCA_045808425.1 Nitrososphaeraceae archaeon
GTAGTAAAAGAGATGTTTTTCGGTAAGTCATTTGCTATAGTACCAGTTATAGCATGGTAACCCAATCCGCCTTGTATCTATTTATGATCTGTTATGCTCAGATACTTACTATTGACTACATTTCCGGGTATAACTAAAGAAAAACTCTCTTTTTGTTGCGCGTAAGCGTTTATAGCAAAATCAAAATTATATAACACTAACGACGGTGCCAAAGTTGTTATTATTACACCAAATAGAAATAGACATACCAATAATGATCTGATACTTATATATGCCATATTTAAGTCGATTTATACAAAAACGAAATAATGTTTTTGTTCCTAGTGGAGTGTTGTTTCCAATTTCTTTTCCAGAGTTTTGATGGGGACTATAAGTCTACAAATTTTATATATCGTTATTTTCCTCTTCTTCAATAACTTAT
This sequence comes from Nitrososphaeraceae archaeon, assembly GCA_045808425.1. GTDB lineage: Archaea > Thermoproteota > Nitrososphaeria > Nitrososphaerales > Nitrososphaeraceae > JAFAQB01. Next base: position 422 of record JBJMFM010000206.1, read on the forward strand.
GCCAAGAAAAGAAAAAGTATGTCTGAGTATTATAATTATATTCACAGTTGTTACTGCAATCATAGTAACATTTACAGGATTTGCAAATTTTGGTATTGCTCAAGGGCAGGTAAATAATACCACATCATCATTAACACCAGAACAAAAGGCAGCAATATGTGATCCTAATAATCCGTCATCAAAACTGGATTTTGTCAACACAACTGAATCGACAATATGTGGAATTCCGAAAACGATTACAAATACCACAACTACAGAAGAAGCAGCAAATAATACCACAACAATGGGAACAGAGACTCCATCATCATCTCCAGGTACTTCTATAGCACCATCAGATACATCATCATCGACAACAACATCATCGTCAAATCAATCACCATTATACGAACAAGGATACGCAAAAGGAGTAGCAGACGCCAAATCAGTACAAAGTATGTCTCCTCCTTCCACTACCATGACTCCAGACGATGTTGACTGTGATAGCAGTATTGATCCTAAAGCAAGTAATGCTGATTATTGTTCAGGATATCAGCATGGGTTTGCAGATACAAATAATAATGCACTATCAGTGAAATGACTCATTTTATTCAGTTAAATCTATCCTTTTCATGTAAATGCATCATCACTAAATCGTGACAATCTTTTTTACTGCCTCATTATAAAAAAGTCTATTATCAATTATTTGTTCATAGATAAAATCAGATGGTGGATTATATTGAAGTACATATCCATCTATCTATTTACCTACTGGTATGTCTCACAACATGGCATATTTGAGACAAGTTTTGCAGTACTTTGGTGTCGGTATTGTTGTTATAACATTCCAACCTATTATAGGCCTTCGGCAATTTTCACATATTATTAATTGGTCATTATAATCCACTACGTTATCAAAGATTTTTTTCTTCTTCTTTTTGTTGTCTTCTATCTCTTGTTTCTGATCCGACCTTTTCGTTTCAATAAAAATGCAGATAATTTCCTCTATATCCTCTTCGTCTAAATCGTCAAGTGAATTATACTCGTAAAAAATAAAATAATAAAGCGAAGTAGTCAAAAGCATGAAACAAGATTATATGAAGATGATACGGGTAAATGACGCAACACATGAGAGACTAAAGAAACATGGTAAATTCGGCGAATCATTTGAAGATATCATAAACAGACCCTTATGGGCTTGGAGCGAATTTACCATAAGGGTTGAGTCTACTTGAACACAGCCTTGACAGCGTTTGTTGTTCTTAGGCTAGTATAGTTGTTGCAAAATGTTATACAAAACTATTCTAATATGCCTTATGAAATATTGTCACTCGTTTGAAGTGCTCACTTAAGGTGTTTATTTATTTGTTTGATAATATTATATACTTTATTTCATCAATTAATAAACGACTTGTTAAGAATTAAGATTCTATTCGTTTATTATATCTTGACCATTATCTGTCATCTCTTCATATAACAATAATAGTCCATACTCATAAATTGAAACGCTTATACCCCTTACTAAAGGTTGAGAAACAAACTCGTCTGCTTGTTGTGCTGCGGTTTTACCACCTTTTTCACTTTTAAAATGTTTCATGTGTTGATTCTTTGTCATTAGCATGTACTATACATCCATTTCTATTTTTCTTTCTCCTGACACTAAAGACAGTGTCATAAAGATAATCGATTCTTGGGAGGGTACAAAATCAGAAGAAAAACTAAAAGAGCTCTGGGGTGATGATAAGGCTAAAAGCCTGATGAAGAAGATTACTAGAAGAACAACAACGAGCAAAAGCACATTAACTTATGACCAGCAGAATCAAGTGAAGGATATGTTCAGAGAATCTCTGACCTTTGACTAAGCCTATAATTAAGTTCGATTTATTATTATTATTATCGTCTCCTCGTAAATGGATAGTTGTTGTTAACTGTCGGTCATAATATCTTCTATGTATAAATCATAAAGCATCTTTGCTAAATTACAATCATAAAGCATCTTTGATAAAACCAAAAAGGATTAACCTTTGCTACTACATATAACTTTCAGTGGCTTGTGTGTTTATATAATAATTACTATAATTGAGAAATCCCTTACAGTAATAGCAGAAGGAGATTCATATTGTCTCGTATACATTAGTAGTGCTTTCATTAACCTTTTGTATCTTACTTTTTCTTCCAATTCTTTTGTTAGTTTTTGTTGCAACAGATGCTGAGAGATTAAACTCGATGCATTGACAATAATCAAAGTCTTCATTGCCTTCACCATATTGCGTGGCCGTCATCAAACATTTTCCATCACCATGCCAGAATCCTGTATGCCCACATTTGCACATCTGGAAGTCTCTTGGTTTTAGTTTTTGTAAAAAAGCACTAGAGATCATCTTTGCTCCTAATTAATATAAAGCCAATTTTTAAGATTAATTCTTTCTAATTTAGCTCAGTTAGTTGATTCTTTAAGTCTTTAAATCTATTTCTTAAGGTCACATCTGTTATTCCAGCTGCCTTAGAGATATTTTTTTGACTTATGTTTTCACCAGTTTTGATACATGATATATAAATAACAGTAGCTGCTAATCACATTGGATCTTTACCAGCAGATAATATTTCGTTTTCTCTGACTTTTTCCATAATGTTAAATGCTTTACGTTTTGTTTTTTCACTTAGGTTGGTGTTGTTTGCAACTTTGGCAATGCACTTGGTTGGGTCAGTATTTGGAACTTTATAGTCAAGTTCAAGCACTAGCTGCCTGTATGTTCTTGCAATATTCTTCCGTTTTAAATTACTAGCTGCAGCAATGTCTTTCATTGTTTTTGAGATTCCTAGTTCTCTATACGCGATATATACAGCAGCTGCAAGTACTGCATGTATACTTCTTCCACGTACTAACCCTCTTTCCTGAACCTTTCTGTAGATATAGGCTACTTTCTCAATTGCTGCATCTGATAGTCCAAGTTTATCTTTTAATGTATCAAGAAGCTTAAAAGCTGTCCTCAGATTTCTGTCTGATGGGGTGTTTAATTGTCCTCTGAAATCCCATTTCCTTAACCTCTGCATTGTAGAATGAATTGATGGATCTATTTTCTGTCCACTAGAATCTCTATCACCCCCACCTACGATAGTAGCAAGTCCCATATCATGGCGTGCTAATGAAGTTGGGGCTCCTGTCCTGGCTCTTGTGTAGTCTATTTGTCCTCCACCTTCTTCACTAAATAGACGTCGTTCTGAATGACTTGTATCTTCAACTTTATCTGATAACACCATACCACAATTGCTGCAAATAATCTCTCCTGATTCAGGATCTGTTACTATCTTGTCACTTCTGTTGCATATAGAACATAGAATTCGATTAGGGCGTTTAGAAGAATTATTACCTTTATTTTCTATACGTTGTATTTTATCAATAGAGAAATCATAGTTTGGATTCTCTCTACTGTTGTTGTTATCATCTTCTTTATTAGTTTTTTTGAATCCCTGTGATGTAGAACTTGATCAGGGGTTAAATACCAGATCATTACAACATTTGCACTTCATTGTAGATAAAAGGTATGTATTATCTGCACTACTATGTACACCTCTTCGTATCTTTTGTGTAGTTTGCGTTTTATATCGATATTTTATCCGTAATCTATGACTTTGCAAACTTTTTATGTCATGTTAGCAAGGCTCTATATTTTGGCTAAGAGTTTTCTTACATATCAACATTCATCTTAGAACACTCTACTTTCTATTCAATGGTATGTTACTTTGAGAAGTATTAGCACTGGATAGCTTTGTGGATAACCCATATTAGTTCTTGACGACCGTTGCTGTTATAGTATTAACACAATATCGTACTAGTTACTCACGAAACATCGTAAGTACAGCTAAAATTAGCTTTGATACTATCAGACCTCAGATTAAAGACTTTCTCTATTACTTTCTAATGGAAAAGCTTAGAACGATCCGTTGCATATATTGTATTGCTTCATTAGGAATGTTGGTCAAAGTAAACGACATTGATATCATCAAAAACAAGGTTAAAGTTACACAGCTTGATATTGATGACTATGGGTCTATAATTCCATTAAAAGAACTAGAACTTAGCATACCAGATGATAAATCAGTTATTCAAATATTACAAAATTCTTCATATGCTGCTATTTTTACTGAAGACAATGTTGAGGAGAATAACAGTACTATTATCTTGGCTAATGGGATGACAATGGATGAATTAAATAATGAGAAAAACAAGACAATAGATAAAGTAGCAAGTAAAAGATAGATTTAATATTGTTTGGAATATTTTAAAGATTTAGATCTTTTGGATGTTCAGCACCATCTGAACCTGTATACGTGTAAATATTAGGTAGGCTACTCATAGCATGCAATACAGACTCTTTAATACACGACATATTACATCTACTAGAATATCAGTCATCACACTATTATAAAATCTGCTATATGAAAAAAATGCTGTTAGAGTCTATTATGATAAATGTGGGAAAATCTTTGTTATTTGTTTTTTAACATCTCTTGGCATATTTGGGTCTTCAAATATCTTGGGAAGATCTGTTCTATTAATACATAATCCTTGCTTGTTAATTTTATAAAACCATTTGATATAAATAGGACTTATTACAACAGTTGATTTAGTGCATCCTGTCTAGACGGTTAGTAGTAGACAAAGATTATAATACTAACGACTTGCCGAACAATTAGCCTAGCCATCAACTCCCGTAAATCAAAATCAAAACGTCTTCAGTAGTTGATTATGCCTATCTAATATACCTAATGCGATGATGTAGTTCGGGCCCTATGGGTATCTCTAAACCACTATTATCAGTATAAGCCCTTGTTATATACTGAACACAAATACTTTATTATATTAATTAAATAGAAAGATAGAGTTAGCTGATATACCCTGTATTAGATGGTCTATTGCTACCTGGCAAACCAGGCTGCTGACTTTCCAATGCTCTTCCACCACCTGCTGCTTGCTGTTGTATGGTTTGGATTAACATCTCTGTATCTTTTGCTTTTTTGTCAAGACCAGTCATATCTATCTTGATACCGATTATTGAAAGCAAACTCTCCAAAACGGCCTTCGAGGCCTTGGCGTCAACAACGTATCCAGATGTTTCGCCTAATAAACAGGTACCTTTCATTTTGCGAAGCTTTGCAATGCCAATAATGAGACCATTCATACCTGCTACACTACCTGTAGTCATGGTTAAGATATTTAGTTTGTTAAATGTTTTTACAATATCTGCGTCAGTAGATGTACCGTAAACACGCGGCTTATCTACAAATACTCCCGTAATAGATGCTCCCAAAGTAAAGACCTCCTTTGTATTAAACCTGGCAGTAATATCCAGGATTTGTTCAGATAATACATATTGGGATTCAGGACTGCTTGGCTGTGAATCTCCGGTTAACAATAATATATCGTTATTATTAGAAGAAGTTGCCTTCGAATAAAAAATGCTGTTTTTCATAAGTTCCGCTACACCATCAGTTCCAATCATAATCTGTGGAGGGAACGAAGTACAGTAAATATCAGCCAAGAGTTTTGCATCAAGTTCCTGAATTAAATGATCTATTGCAATCTTTCCAACATATCCACTACCTGGAAAACTACATATCAAATATGGAGACTGTAATTGTGGTAAAGTATTAGATAAGGAGGAAGAAGAATAGACAATATTAATTCCAGATCGTGGCGAAGGTAACATAAGATCTAAATGAATTATTAGACCTTAAAGTGTTACGAGATATGAAATAGGTTAACCCGCCCAGCAACAAGCACACAGACCAGTTAAAAGTGGGATCATTTCGAAACTCCCTTTTAATAGTCGACTAAGTTCAAACAATTCCCAAATATATTCTCAAAATTCTAGTTTGGATTCAAAAAATAAGCAGTTTTTGAGAGCTGCTTTTGTGTTTGGATAGCGTCTTGCTACAATTTATAATAATAGCGTCATGAAAGATTATATTATAGAATTTTATATTTGTTTTTTATAATATATTGCTGCACAGTGCAGCGCTCTCATAGGATTTTATAAGAGGAAAAATAATAATATACCATGGGACGAATTACATGGGTATGTGCAACGTGTGCACAGCACTTTACAAGACAATATAGCGCAAATAGGCATAACGCGAATTTGCATGGAGGGAATGGTACTATAGTTCGTTTATTAGAATACCTAGTTGGAATGGCAAATGGTCAATTCGTTCCCAACGATCCAGCAGTGCACGGCCGAAAACAAAGGGAAGAAAATAGAAAGTCGTTTTTTGGTTTCAATTCTAACAGGGTAAAAGATAGCAATGAAGTATTTACGCCTAACAGGCAAAATGTAATAGCTCATGAAACTGTAATATCCAACCCGCCAAACCAACGAGCGAAATTAGATGGCCATAACAAGAATAATGTTTACGAGAGGTCTTCATACGATTCTAATAACGTCACGGAACGATTAGAAAAACCAGACAGCGCCATCGATAAAATCAACGATAACCTGTTGCATTCTTCTTATACAGGACCGTTAGATAAGATCGTAAAAACAAATTTAAAGCTTGAAGAATTTAAGATTTTGCTAAATCGGTGTTATCCTGAGTATCAGGCAAGCGTCTTGATAAAAGTTGTTACCTATATGGTAGTTCTAGGAGATCATGACAGTTTTCTGGATAAGGTGTTGGGATATCTTCGTGGCGAACATAACGTAGCTGAGCCTTCTGTCGACCTATTTGATCCCACTCTCCTGCAAGCACCGTCAGATAAAAAAAGGCGATCAACACATATCTCCGGAGCGCTATCTGCAAGGTAAAACAAAGCTTGCTGCAATCGAACAATTGTTGTCACCTTATTGTCCTAAAGAGTTTGTTCAAAATGTAATTACAGTATTGAGTAACCAATTTGATATTACTGGTGATTTATCCGCTCTTGATGAAGCTTTCGAAAACCATCGAAAAAATACAGAACACTATTACGTACGATATTGATTTATTCAAACTTGAAACGTGCGGTATAAGCTAATGATGCTGTACTATCTGAAAAGCTGGAACTCTTGTTGATGAGTTGAACTAACATACACTTTCATAATAGTAATCTACTGACTACATATTAAGTTTCCAATTTATATAATTTCAAAGTATAGCTAATAGAGGAAAATCAAATATGAACACTTGTAAATTCGATTGGTGCAAATATTAGAGCTAAGAAAGTGGAGGATGCAGTAAAATTTGGTGAGGTCATATTACTTGCAATACCGTGGAGGAGAAGGCAAGAGCTGCTATCTGTATCAGAACTCTTTGACGGCAAAATCGTTATTGATGCAATGAATCCATATTCTGAAAACTTTGAGGTGATAGATCTCGACAATAGTACATCAAGTGAAGAGGTATTAAAGCAGATTCCTAGCTCTCGCATTGTTAAGGCATTTAATACCATTTATTATGAGCATCCCCGTACAAAAGGTAATCCTAACGCAGCAAAAGAAGACCGTTTTGCAGTCTTTGTTGCGGGAGATGATCTCGATGCAAAGGTTACAGTATCAAAACTTATCGAGGATATAGGTTTTGCACCCGTAGATACAGGTTCTCTTAGAGAAGGTGGTCGTGAACAACAACCTGGTTCTCCTACCTATAATAATCCAATGACTGCTAAGCTAGCACGTGCACGTTTGACTGAAATTGCTTAGAAGCCTTATCATAGCATAACGTTTGTATAACAACAAATAAGGGTTGAAACCGCAAACTGGAATAGAAAAGAAATGAAATATAGTCTCCGTCTATTAGAATAACCTTCAATGATTTCCACTATCATTGCTAAGTGAAGAGAAGAAAAAATATTATGTTGGCGGCAGCCACATAGATGCCAATGCATATTGCAATCAGACGTGAAATATCAATTATCATCATACTTTACACATACTCTACAAATGCAGCAAAGACCCAAAGCCATATGGAAAAAATCTTAGCATGAACAATGAGCTAGTGTTTAACGTATGGCCATGCGACTCAGTAATTCTGATGTGAATGAATAGATCCTGACCCAAATTACTTTTATTCTGGACTAAAAATATGATTTATCATAATAAATGTTGATTATTCTGATATATTGAAACTTATCTGATATAGTAGTGAGTACAGTTAATCTGTTTAAATCTAGCAATAATCATAAATGGATATATTTGAATCGTCTGGTTGGATAATTTTAGGTTTACTACCAACACTTTGTGCATTAGAAATAGCTTGTAAAGTAGGAGAAGTAGTCAAGAAATACAAGGTAAAAAAAGTAATAGAAGAAGAAGTAGAAAAGGTGTCTGCGATTGCACCAAAGTAATAGCAACAGTACAGAAGCACAAAATCAACTCTTGCTACAGGTTGCAAGAAAAAATAATAATATCAATGATCTAGGCAAGAAGAGTAAAGATTATAATAATAGTCGATCTTATTCTGTTTTCTATCTTTCAGTTAGTAATCCATGCAAAGATATTATTCATATTGGTGCAAATGCAGAAGAATATTATCACGTCGAATTGATATGCAATGAAGACAATGGCATAGAATACGGAATACAAGCATATGGAGAGGAGGCCAAAGAATTATACCAAGAGATTAATGGGTTTACTGGTGTTGCTGCTGCTACTCCTCCCAGACATGTGCATAAAGAAGTAGATAATTCACTGGAAAATGACAACAAGCTTCAAGAAGAGGAGCAGGAAAAATTAAAGTTAGTTATGAAAGCGATTGATTGTATAACAGATTATTACTTTGATAATGGTTGCGTATTGATATTTAGAAAACTAAGAAATGTATGTATATCAAAGAGAAAGGTCGTATTTAATCGACATGAGTAAATTAAATTAACTTAAATGTGATTTATTGACAGCAATGATCCTCGTATTTTACCAATTAGTTGAAAAGTGTAAAATTGAGAGCATCATACCTCTACTATGAAGTCTACTTCAACCTGACAATCAAAGGCTAAGCTACTTACGCCAACTGACACTCTGCCATGTCTTCCTTTTTCACCAAAAACTTCCACTAAAAAATCTGAGGCACCATTAATTACTTTAGCGTGCTCAGTAAAGGACGGATCACAATTAACATAACCGGAAACCTTGACAAATTTTTTTATTATATCAAGGCTGCCGAGTGCTCGTTTTAATTCCGATAACCCATTTATAATGCAGAGCCGCGCTGCGGCCTGACCATCTTCTAGTGAAATATCTCTGCCCACTTTTCCTTTAAACTTTACTTGCACTGGGTTCGACCCCGGTTCTACTGGGATTTGACCAGATACAAAGGCAAGATTGCCTGTTATAACAACTGGAATAAAAGAACCAACAGCGGAAGACTGTATGTCAGATAATTTTTACATGTAAGGAATTCAATCGTTCTTCTATCATCAGAAGGTCCAAATTATGTCATATTATTATTGTTTTCTATATACATTACTGCCAAGCACTATTCGAAACAAGGGAGTTGAAAGCTACGAATTAAGCTTTGTTAATTATTCTTTCTCAGTTCAATACCCAAACAGGATCCGTTTTTTCATAACTGAAAGCCAACCCATATCTGGTGTTGGATATTCATCTGCCAAAGAATCGCTATTAATTCACCTCTATGATGCAATTCTTCTGTCATTACATGAATTAGTACGTCTTTAACATTTGTAGTTCTTCTTATTCTATCATTGTTAATTCTTGAAACTGGTTTCCAGAGATCGTCTGGCTTAAGCAAAGACGAATAATGGTTAACTTTTAAAGTAGAATTAAGGTTATAGCCATCAATTGCATTCCATGGCTATAATGGTCTATTACGATCTTCCAGACCTTGAATAGAATAATTAATTCTTCAGCCAGGGTGCGATTTTTGAGTCAAATTTATTTCATATTCTACTGAACGCGGATTACCAGTCGCCCAGCATTATAACCATAAATTATTTTTACTGCTCTATCTTGGGCCTTCGTCTCCCCAATTGAAAGCCATTTGAATTTCGAAAAAAACAATCAATGTCAGATTAATATTTCATACACCGGATTCATCTCATCTAACATCCTTTAGACTTGACAAATTGGCTGAATTTATTGGCTCTACGGTGAACCATAATTAATCTAGCCATAACGAAGAGTCTATCACAAAGAGTAAATAGCGTAGCAGCTGACTATAAAAAATATTATTAGAAAGGACATGAAACATGAGCAGCAACAATAAGAATATGACGACAGCAGCAGCAGAATCTATCCAAAACATAGGCGTTATTGGTCTTGGTCGAATGGGAACTGCAATAGCTAACAATATCATAAAATCAGGGTTTAACCTCGTAGTCTACAATAGGACACCAGATAAGGCTCGTGCATTAGTACAAGCTGGAGCCGTTACGACAGCTAGTCCAAAAGAAGTTGCTTCAAAATCAGATGTAATACTTACGAGCCTAAGGGATGATGCAGCGGTTTTAGAAGTTGTCAATGGTGAAAAAGGAATATTATCCGGCATAAGGCCAGGTATAGTCCATATTGGCACATCCACTATTTCTCCATCTCTTTCCACTAGGTTAGCCCAAATGCATAATGCACATAGCTCTTTATGGGTTATCGAAGTTAGTGACCAACATGCCAAAGCAAATAGTTTAAAACTTTCAGCGAACTATGTGATGTTAGTACTTCTTGATATTATGGGCCAAGTATACGCATTAGCAGAGAAGAGCAATATTGATTTACAGCTTGTAAATGAGCTGCTAGAAATGATATTTGCATATCCTGGTTTAAAGGAATATGCAAAAAGAATTCGTATGAGAGATTTTGATAATGTAGGCTTTGACCTCTTATCAGCTTTTAAGGATGTTCAGCTTATACTTCAAGCATCGTCTGATGTTCGTGTTCCTCTTTCATACGCTAACAACATCAAAGATAAGTATATTGCAGCAATTGCAAATGACCTGGAGAAAAAAGACTGGATTACCATATATGAGATTACTCGTATGCTTATAGGACTAAAGAAATAAAAAAAGAGAATTAGAAAGTAAATATTAAAAGATGCTATATATCTTATATGTGCTATTTATATTCTAAATAGAGTTATCCCCTTTCCTATTCTGGCGATGGGATCAGAACGATCCAATAGGACTTTATTTAGAACCCTACCATGCGCTTATGGCTGAATAGCTGCAATTTCAGTAACCTTGCTTAGAATCCATATTAACATGATTAATCAACTCAGGATTTGCAAGATAAATTGGTTTTTTTTGATTCAATACGTTCAGTAAATTTTTGGCTGCTACTTCAGCCATTTTTGTCCTAGTCAAAGATGTAGCGCTACCAATATGAGGTAACAATACAACATTCTTCATCTTTAATAATGGATTATTAGATGATAGTGGTTCTTTTTCAAAGACATCTAGTCCTGCCCCTGAAATCCATCTTTGCTTTAGTGCCTGAATTAGGTGTGTCTCGTTAATAATTTGACCTCTCGCTGTATTAATTACATATGAGCTTTTTTTCATCTGTCTAAGCTTTGGTTTATCAATCAAGTGATAACTTTCATTATTTAAAGAACAATGGATAGAAAGAAAGTCACTTCCTTTTATAAGGTCATCCATGTCAACATATTTAGCCCCAACTTGATCTTCCATCTGAACATTCCTGCTATGTAGATTATGATAAATAATATTCATGTTAAACCCTTTTGCTCTACGTGCTACGGCTGATCCGATTCTACCTAAACCAAGGATTCCGATGGTTGTACCATAAACATCTGAACCCAACAGAAGGTGTGGATCCCATCCATATTTCCATGTTCTATTTGTAACCAGCTCGTGTCCTTGAGTAATTCTTCTTGATATTGCAAGCAATAATGCAAATGCAAGATCAGCTGTTGCTTCTGTAAGTATATCGCCAGTACAAGTAACATAAATGCTCCTTTTGGTTGCTTCTTTGATATCTATATGATCCACGCCTGTGCTATAGGAACTAATGACTTTGAGGTTGGATCCTGCAGCATCCATAACTCTTGTATCTATTCTATCAGATAATGTACATAGAATTGCATCCTTTTGTCGCACCTGGTTTAGAAGCTCTTTTCTTGTGGGTGGAGGCTCTCCTTTATTGCTGCCCAGAACAATAGTGCAGTCCTTTGAGAGAATAGATGCTGCTGGACTCAATATCTCTCTTGTAAGGTACACGCTCCACTTTTTTTTCAATTTTTAAGCTTATCCATATAGTTAATATATATACAGTATTTATGAGTGGATTACTACGATGATGTTTATTGCAAATATCACACATATAGCCATAGTTATAAAACACACACATGAATTGTATTCGGTTTGGACTTGTTCTGTTTAATTGATCGTAAGGTAATTTGGATGCTCTATTTCTTTCTCCTAAATCTTATAACAGTATCTGCTTGTGACTTCAGATAATCGACATAAATCCTTTGTCAGTATTATAACCATAAATTATTTCTCTATCTTGGGCCTAAATATAGAGTCATCTTAATTGTCATCTCTATAATTTTAAAAGAATAAAATAATAAGCTGTTTTTAATCCGTTATTTTGACTTAAGGATCCAAACATCTTGTTCCAAAGAAAGTAATCCTTATTATTGAATGATGCCCTTTGCAATTATTCTTGTTCCACTATTGTCTGGTTTTAAAAGAGCATAAGACTGGCCAGAGAAGAACACTAATGATTTCTCAGGAATTATTTCAATTGTATCAGTGTTATTATATTTTATCTTCACTGGCTTGATTTGAACACCAACAGATATAACATATGTCTGGTTTTCTGTTAGATTCCCCTTGTAATAAGGACTCTTTATGAATCCTGCAGGAATAGCATCTGTTGCTACTTTTAGATCTAACGATGCAGGAGAACAAAGGACGTCTCCCCTAGAAATATCATCAGCATCAACTCCTTTAATTGCCAGTCCTACTCTTGCAGGACTTTTACACTCGCTTACAGGGTCATCATGCATATGAATTGATTTTACAAGAATGTCTTTTTCACTAGGTAAAATTTTCAATCGATCAAATGTCTTAACTCCCCCTTGTTTTATGACACCTAATACTACTGTTCCAACTCCCTTTACGTTAAAAGCATGGTCTACTGGAATTATGCAATCTCCTTCTAGGCTTTTTGGTTCAAGTCTACTGATTTGTTGTTTTAATTGGTCAATATTAGCAAGAAATTGAAAGTCTGAGATTGCTGTATTTTTTATTAATTCTTTTAGGTTCATTTCATCTACCTCGTATGAATGCAGAATGAATCCTTCTCTGATGTTAATTGCATCCAAGGCAAGGACTTGCTCTCCTAGATACTTGTCTATTTTTGTAACATTCAGTATAGCATATTCAGCAATATTCGCTGCCTGCATTAAAGATTGAATTTTGTCGGGAAAAGTGATAGGCACAGCCCAAGTGTAAATAGTATCTTGTGTTTTTCTGTCATAAATTGATAGATCAGTTGTGGTGCCTTTCTTACCTAGCTCACTTGCAATTTGATGATAATAATCTCCAACTATAACAAAATTTATGCTCTTCATCAGAGTACGCTTACTACATGCCAATAAAATGTTTCTTGAAATTCATCCTGCCTTGAAGAAGATTGAATCTCTGTCAAGCATTTCAAATGAAATCGGTACTATACAATTATGCTTACATATAGATCTGTTGTAGGCTACTGACAGGATTTATCATTTATTAGAAAGATTATCTTCAAGTCCTGATTTCACTTTTGGTACGGGGAATCCAGTAAAAAGCATTCCAAGCAAGGGCGCCCAGTACGATAACATAATGGGTTCGTGTACTAGCCGACCAATTTACGAACCATGACCACAGACCAATATATGCCACTCAATTTATGAGCTACAAGTAGTAAAATGCATTCCATTGTTGCATATCAAACTAACGCGTTCTTTGCGCATCATGCTTTTTTTGTACGTAAATAAAGAATTAGCTATTTAGACTAAAATCACGTGTATTATTGGAGGAAAAATGTAGTGATGGTGTGTAGTATTAGTTTCTCATAGCAAATTACTCATTATGACCATCCACCATCATATGAGAATAAACTAGATACTGTTTTTTATAGATTTATTTGGTGTATATATAAGCGTATCTAATCTATAACTAAGAAGGAAATAACCCGATAG
>JBJMFM010000207.1:0-2874 GCA_045808425.1 Nitrososphaeraceae archaeon
AAAAGCTGACATAAGCAAAACCTTGATTGCAGGGTTTATCTCTCTTACTCTCCTTACAAATTCAAATCCATTCATCCCTGGCATTCTAATATCTGAAACAACTAAGATGTAATCTTTACAATTAATCCGAAAATGCTCTAATGCCATTAACGGATCTGTAAATCCAAATACATTCATACCAACTTGCTTAAGATATAATTTAATAATATTGACTATATCAAATTCATCATCCACTACTTGTATCATCATTTGATTTGTAGGTTTGTTGCTGTTATAATCAAGCCTCATTATCTGCTATTACTGACATTCTAAAACAAGCATACTTCTTATGTATGATGAATTTAATGCAAGCAAATATTGTAGCCATATAAGAAACTATGAATAAATCTGTCTGTTTTGCTTTGCAATAACATGCATATAATGCAACCAAATGATTGCAATGCACACAACATTTTTATTCATCTGAAGTATATTATAATATCATGCAATCTCTAAGTAGTACGAAAAAGCCATCGAGTGGCAGCGTTACTCTTAGGTTTGATAATGGGATACTTAATCAATTAAGAAATGAATCGAATCAGAAAAGAATTAGCTTAAACACATTGGCAAGCCAAATATTTCAATCACATGTAGAATACGATACCTATGCCTCTAAGGCTGGCATGATCTCTTTTCCCAAGTCTTTGCTCATTAAACTTATGGATGGGCTTGGAGAGCAAGAAGTAGAAGAGTTATCAAGATACATTGCAAAAAATGAAATTAAGGATATGACTCTTTTGCTTAGAAAAGAATTTACTTTATCATCATTCTTAGATACAATTGAATCATGGCTTAGAGTATCTGGATTTCCATACAGGCGTGATGAAGATAGTAGTACAGATAATAGCATACAGACATTTGTAATACAGCATGATATGGGCAAAAGATGGTCTATGTATTTCGAACGCCTTTTTAGATATGTTTTTGAAGATCTAAAATTGAGAAAATATAGCTTTGATAATACTGACAATTCAATTGCATTTAAAATCCAAGTATAAGCATAATCACAACAATTAGGCTCTCTCCTCTGCTATCCAGTAACTAGTTGATTCTTATTAGAGATAAAACTATATAGTGAATCCTTAATTAATCAGCTTTGGTGTCGTGTGGCTCGTTCACATATCTGCAATGTTTATTATGTTAGTTATGCAATAGTTTGTACGACAACTAAAACGACACAAAATCCAATAAACTGCTGCGACGTTAATAAGGCTATAGAGCAGCTAGACCAAGCGGAGTATGGTGCTCACTACATAATAATTTACCCAGATTTAGATACACTAAGGGATCTCTATTCTAACTATATACACAAGCAAATTGAAGAGAACAATGGGATTGTTCAAATCAACCCATTTTATGAAACTGTTGATTCTGTTAGGCAGATACTTTCTGAAAAATATAATCATGGTATGATTGATGTATCCAAACACGAAGAGGAAAAATCACTTGTGATTATTGATTCAGTAAAGGAATATTTTGACAACCATCACCACATGTATTTTAAAAAGAGTTTAGCAAATAATGCTAGGCAAATAGGAAAGAATGGTCTTTCAGTTCTAGCCGATTTAGGTGCATACCCTCATAAATCCATGTATAAAGACCTTGTAGATTACGAATTATCATTGCCAACAAAATATGATGTGCCTATTAAAGGATTTTGCTTGTACCATCAAAAAGATTTTGATAACTTCTCAGATGAGCAAAAGCAAAAGTTAATTGAACATCATGGCAAGGCCATAGAAATAGTAGAAGCACAATAAAATGAATCAAGAACTAGACTGTAATGACGAAGATGCTAGGTTATAAGGAAAAAAAGAAGAATGGATAAGAGTATAAAATACTATTACCTTTAAACCTTCGTGAAGGAAAGTTATACATTGAAGTAGAAGTTAATCCTTTGTTTTAGCAGTTAATAACAATGAGAGGCTATTTCTGAATACAATTGTCTATCAAATCTCTAATAGCTTTGTCCTAATATCTTATTATACGTTGTAATCTATCATACGCATATGAGTTGCAGCATTCTCTTAGAAAAAGGAGAAGAAGAAGAAGAGGCACATAAACAATCGCAACTAGAAGAAGGAATACCAGTGTGTGGTGCAAACCTATCATCACCTGTTGTGAACCAAGCAAACTACATTGATGAAATCCATTACAGAATAGGAGATAGAGTATATATCGAAAATGCAGATTAATAATAATAATGAAAAAGCAACAGCGAGACCTACCTGACGATATGGTAGAAAAACAAGAAGACTTTGATGATGATACACAAAGAGACCTAGAACTGGAAAATATAGCAGGTAATCTGATGATTGCTGAATACCAGGTAGATAAATTAAGACATAGATTAAGTGAACAGGTAAGAAGCGCTGTATATCATTCTTTTGGTATCAAAAAAACATCTGCTCATACTTTCAAGTATAATGGCAAATGGTACAAGGTTTCAATTAAGGTAGAAGAACTGTCTTTAGATATGGATAATAATGCAGTGAAGTCTTAACGCTAAGATGTAGTTAGCCGATCAAGCCTAAAATCACGCTGATTAATATTGCTTCGTGAGACTTTTAAAACAAAGTCTTGTCTAAACTGCTTGGGCCCATTTTAAGTTGTTTTGAAAATGTGTGACTAAAAATGCTTATGGTAGAAGAGTAGTAATTGAAGTTAATGATCCTACTACTGATGATAAATGCTACTTTTTTTCTGCTGCTTTTTGGTCAATGTATTCTTTAAGACATGTACCACAAACCTTGAATTGTTCTTGATCATTGATGCTAGTCGCAATCTGCAACAATGCTATTCGAACTCCACACAACTCGCAGTTGTAAATGTTGT
>JBJMFM010000208.1:0-13896 GCA_045808425.1 Nitrososphaeraceae archaeon
TACAATTACATTTGCTGCATGTCTTAGATATATGCAACCTATTGGTTTAGGTATAATTCCTGTAGCCGTTGAATTTGCATCACCTGTACATACTAGAGCTAATTTATTCTTGGTACTAGCTTTGCTAATTATCCCTATTACTTGCTTTAGAATGGTAGCAATCTCCATCTTGTTTTTTGATTCCTTGAAGAATTTAGTTATATTATTTACTACCAGCAGTTT
The DNA here is from genome assembly GCA_045808425.1 of Nitrososphaeraceae archaeon. Taxonomy (GTDB): domain Archaea; phylum Thermoproteota; class Nitrososphaeria; order Nitrososphaerales; family Nitrososphaeraceae; genus JAFAQB01. The sequence continues at coordinate 223 of JBJMFM010000208.1, forward strand.
TATGTCATCATTGTTCGATTCTATTAGCTCAGCGACTTGCTCTGCAACTGTTAGTTGATGCTGTTGGTTATACGCTGGATGTACAAAGAGATTTTTAAAAACAATTTTTGGGTCTATACCAGCACATTTTGCTGCAACTCCTATTTTCTCAGGGTTTAGTGCAGCTGTCTTTCTTTGGTCATAATAATTTGAATTATTAAGACAAATTGCCATTGATTCAAACCCATGCCTTTGTTTTATTGGCAGTACACAGTTAACAAGAAATGTATAGACCAGTGCATCTAGGGCCACATGATTATTGCCATAAAATAGATAGAACAGACCTTCCTGTATGCCATCTATAAGGGAGTCAAGGTCTGCGGAGCCTGTAGTCATCTTGAATGTGTTTCTGTGTTCATTGAATTGCTCCAATGCAGAATGCATATTAAATGACATAGTTATGAAAACTGTATTTGATTAGGAAAGAACCATAACTCGTCATGTACAAACATAATTGAGCCTCTTGCTGTAGCATTTCTTCCAAACATTTTTAGTCTTATCTCTTGTAGAAGCTGGCTTTGTACATCAGATTGCCGAGAAGCAGCAAATTCCTCCACTTTTAGCTCTGCAGAGCCTATCTGTAGATCTTGTTGTTGTACAGCATTTCTAATGACATCTTCCACTTTTGCTTCCAGACTATACTTTTTGTTTTCAATGAATTTTTGAACATTAGCATAAATAAGTAAAGACTCACTACCAAAAAAGCACATGCTAGGAGGATAAGTAAAAACATTCTCACTATTCATCATCTTTACTTTAAGCAATGGAATTTCATCTGGTGAAATCTCAATGCCATAAACTTGCTTCCAGAATTCTACCAAATTCCTATTGTCAGTTTCTGAAACCTGTTGGTTCCCCGCCTTTTTTGTAACGACATCAACAATGCAGCCATAATTTCCAGATGGTGCAACTATTACTTTGTTTCTATATGTTAGCAGGTTACGGACTAGAGCATTTGCGGTTGCCCCCCGTTCCCTTCTTAATTTAACAAAATCAAGCACACTTTCTCTTACGTAGGCTTGGGGGGTTGCCTCAACTGTGAGTCCATTATCTTCTCCTATTAAACTCAATCTGACTGAAAATCCAAGATATAGTTTTGCCCTTTCACATCTGTACAATGAAATTGGTTCTTCTAGGAGATATATTCCCTGCATCATTCTCATGCCTGTAACTTTTTTGATACTAATGTCAAGTGCCTTTTCAATCAGCTTTTTGATTATCTTTCTATCTTCTAAATCAGAAGGCTTTAATGGTCTTTTGACATGCTCTGAGAACTTGTATGTTTCCTCTTCTCCTAATTCGGGTGGAAGGAATACAAGATTTCGTCCATCTGTTACTATAAGTTTTCCATTGCTCCTATAAGACGAAGAGGAAGTGTTTTCTGTTACTGCCTCTATTATCTCTATACTCTCTGGAATTTTTATTTTAAGTACTGAAGCTAGTTGTTGTAAGGTTTGCGTCAAGGGTTTATCCTGTGATGCAAGTAAAATTAACTCACTCAGATTTCTGTGCAATACTCTAGATGCTATATCTTTTGTGAGAACCATCTTAATTGAACCTGAGCCATTATACAGCCTAGAAGAAACTCTAAGATCCCAGTCCCATCCTTCTTGCTGACTACATTTGTTTGGACAGGAATCATATATTATTGATTTGCATTTGTTACATCTTTTAATAAGGCCAGAATTGTTATGTACAGTCGTTATTATCCCATTCAAACTTACGCTTCTAACTGGTCTTTTTATTGATTCTATCTTTGGATTCCAAATGAAATCTCTGTAGTCTTCAACGTTTTTAGAGTCAATTCTTGTATGCTCTGTTATTATAAGTAAAAGCGATTTATCTGCAGGAAATTCATGCGCATAAGCGGAGTTGAATTTGTAAATAGAATTTCTTATCATAGGGTATGAGATTCTGTGGCTAATGAAAGGAACCTTGAAAGTAGAATCTTCTAATATTCCAGAAAATATTATTTTGCTTCCAAGAGCATCTGTTTTTCTATAGTCTTGATGTAAACAATTCTTGCTGTTGTAGATACGTACTTTCCGGGAATTAGCTCTGATAATGTTACAAGAGGTATTGGCTGCCGTTGAGATGGTGAAGGTGGTAATGGAATTGTTTGTGGATCAGGATAGTAGTCCTTCTGAAGAATAGTCTTTGGTATTTCATTAGCGCTCATGATACTACCACCCTGATTCACTACCTTCTTCTACTACTGCTGCCATTTTCTTTACTTCAGCATCTTCTACTCCTTTCTCACTTATTGTAAATCTAACTTGGCCATATGCATGATGGGGAGAATCAACCATTACTGCCATTCTGTCTCGTCCTATTTTTCTAAGGAAAATTCTGTATGTACAAGCATGGGCCATGATATTACCACCAGCAGCTCGCAGTGAATCATTTCCAAAAGTATTATCTGGAGACGACTGAACTTGATTTGTCAAAACTACTGCTATATTGTATATCTCTGCTAATCGAATGAGTTTATGTAACATGACATTGAGCCTCTGTTGTCTTTCAGCCAGAGTTTCTCGTCCAGCATATTCTGCCCTATGAAGGGAGATGATACTGTCAACAATAACAGTCTTAGCTTTGTACTCTTCGATGGACTTACCAAGATTTCTTATTAGGGCTTCTAGCTGAGCACTATTACTTATTTTGCATACAAATACTTTTTTCATTAATTCTTCTGAATCAAGACCTCTAGCTTCAGCTATCTGATGAACTCTTTCTGGCCGAAAGGTATTCTCAGTATCGATAAATATTATACTGTTGATGGTGCCACGACTTCCTCCTTTAGCAGCAGTCACGCATAATGTATGACATATCTGGCTCTTTCCTGAACCAAATTCCCCAGCAAGCTCTGTTATGGACTGGGATTCTATACCTCCTTTCAAAAAATCATCCAGGTTTTTAGAACCTGTCGTAAACCTGACAAGAGATTTCCTTCTCTCTAGGACTTGGTCTGCAGTAGAGAATTCTTTGATAAGTGCTCCAGAGTCAATGAGAACTTTTTTGGCTCTCAATACCGCTTCTGATATAGTCTCTGGATCTGCTGCAATTGCGCTGCCATCGTACCCCCCACCTCCTCCTACTACTGCAAGCTCTTGGGGGACCGATACAGCAAGATCTAAGACTGACTTTATCCCAGCTCTTTTGAGCTTATCTATTAGATGAGGCTCTACTCCCGGTAAGTCCTCTACCTGCAAATCATTGACATGAGACATAATTTTTATTGACTTGATGCATATCTAATTTCACGTATATAACAAAACAAAGCTACTAGAAGGCAGGGAGAGAGGACCTGTTATGATGGGTAAAGTACCGTATAATTTCAGTACTATACTATACTCCCCCTTCCCATAAAGTGTTTCAGGATATAATAGAACGACAAGTAGATTTGTTTTTAGTATGAGCAAGGAATTACTATTGCAGCAGCGAAATCAAGTTAATCCTTTGCAAACTGAAAAGGAACTGACAATACCAGATATAGAACAAGAAATAGAATGTCCGCGCTGCAATGATATAATGGCATTATCCTCTGACTTTGACAGATTATACTACTTTTGTGAAGAATGTAACTTGTCACTTTTAGTAAATTAGCAGAGCTGTTAGATTTTATGAATTATAATGTGAAGAATTTATATCACAATGTGCTATATAGGGATCATATATTATTGATAGTATATTCTTATATTTTAGTTCGCAGTATATTATTTCAAGCTATCATATCAACCAGAACTATAGGGGAAAGTAAGATAGATAGTGAGCAGGAGGACGGCAATGGCTGAGCCTCGTACTTCTCTACATACGTGGAAAGGAAGTATCATTCTATTAGTTGTACTAGTCGATATTTCAATAAAACTTTACACAGTCTCGGGAGAAAAGGGCTCCTTATCATTTGATCAATTATCTGAAAAGTATCACATTCCATATAAAAAACCAGCAGAAAAAAGTCAACCAAAGTCCATAGGAGATGATATATGATGGTGGTGATGCAGAATAAGTAATCACTTAGAGCATGACTACCTAAGGGACACTCTTGTATCAACCTACAGAAAATGCATCTCTTGTAAGATTAGAACACAATTTACATGTATCAAGTGCGGGTACTGTTACAGCTGCCACTGGAAGAAAGAGGAATTGGAGAAAGTTGAATCTGAGCCCTTACCAACGGCTAATTCTGCATTTGAAGAGAAATATTCGCAGCCTAGGATAATAATAGAGCAATCATCTTCATCACAACGGCAAGGAAAGATTATTGATGTATATGGTCAACAAATAGAACCAATCTGTAACTATCGTACCTGCCATCATAAATTTTCAGTACATGGTTATGGTAATCATAGATGTAAATGTCGCCATCCGCTCAATTATGCTACAGGTGTATCACTATGGCCATTAACTAAAGAAGATAGAGGTTCTACGAAATATGGCTAGAAAGATAGTATATTATTATGATCTAAAACATTCGTCTTCGAAAGATAAAGGTCTGAATGCCATATATCTCCTATGAAAACACTAATTTACTGTCTTAATATATTAAAGATAAAAGAAGATAGTGAAATTTATAGGAATGCAGTGGAACTTGCACAAAAGCTTCCGATAGAATCTGCAAATGGTGGTAACGAATGGATTAGTGTTATGGAGATCATATCAAATGCTTCAGTAACTTCTTACATTTTTTCCCAATCACAATTAGCTGATTTTCTGACGTTATCTGCAAAAGGCATAGAAGACAAAAGAATGAGTTCAGAAATAATAATCTTCAAAATCTATAGAGATATTATGGAAAACTATGATAACTTTACTGACAGTTTAAAGTCAAATTATCTAAGAATTATTGTTGATGTTATTTCTGTTATTAATCAAGGTATGGATACTAAAGGCATCAAAGTAAATATTATTGGTCTTGAGAGATACTATCAATCAAGAAAGCAGCAAGCAGGAATGAGTAAAGAAGGAAAGGAGGCGCCATCACCTACAACAACAGCAGCACCATCAATTATGACAACAACAGCAGCAGCTGCAGTACATAAGGACAAAATACCACTATCAAAGAATGACCTTGTTGAAAGTCTTGCTCAGATAACAAATAGAAAAAGACAAGAGCTAGAACAATCACTTGCAAGATTACAAGATTCAGACCTCAAGAAGATAAACGAACTATGCCGCAACTACAATAAATTACAGCACTATAGCAAACTAATAACAAAAGAAGAATTTAGAAACGAAATACAAAAAGAACTTGGTAGAGAGCTTAGATCCCATGAGCTTGGACGTGCTATTAATGCTATAAGAAGAGCTCAAACCTATATAGAAAATATTCTTGATAATAAATTCACGCTTGATTCTTCACATGGTATTAACCATATTAGACACAACCTTGAGTATGGTTATCAGTTGATGAATCTAATTGAACGTACAAGGAGAAGACAAAGGAATGTTGATTATAGATCTTATAATGGTGATGTCGTGTAAACTATAGTATAGGCAGCGGGTTAGCATCAGCCCGATGTTGGATGGAATTTATGTACATTCTATGCCTATTCAGAACATGCAGTGAAATCAACTTGTACTAGGATTTAAGAACTTTTTACGAATATTCATTAATCGTTAAAGCAGCGGGCTACTTAAGATGAAGGGTCATTATATTCCCTCTAACAGTTGGGTGACTTTCTATATAGTATACAGTATATTATCTCATCAATAATTAAAAATCCAAGAAGTTAATTCCGAAATTGATTCTCTAGATTATTCTAACGAAAGCCTATAGCCGATAGAACAATTAAGACTTACAGAATGCTTATATCATAGTTCAGTATATTACCGTACTGCTGCATGCCAAAGCCTGGATATAAATCTATTACAGTAAGCGAAAATGTCTATAACAAATTCCTTAAGGTTTATGAAAAAAATAAAAAAGGATTAGAGATCAAAGGCGTAAGAAGCTTCTCTGGCTATCTTACAAGTATGATGGAGGAGACGATGGTAAGATATGAAGCATTTGCCAAGTATGCTCCTTATATGGAAAAAATAGATATAGATCAGAATCGAGTTACACTAAAAGACAATAAACGAAATAGAATTGCAGAGGTCTTGCTCAAAGATGGGGAATTACAGTGTCTGCTAGATGAGAGGTCTGATTGTGTTCATGTGGGTTTTGCGTATTCGCTTCCTGAATTATATTATCTTCAGAACAATGTGATTAAGGTTCCTCCTCTTAGAGACATGCTATAGCTTCAAGGATTTAACTGATCAAGCGGAGGAATGAGGAATCCCTGCTGCTTATTTGGGCTTATTTACCATTGTCTTCGTAAAATACAAAGGCTTTAGAGTATCAATTGTTACTGCTATTTTCATAATGATAAAACTTTAGTGCCAACCTAAAAGCATCAAATATATCGTTATACAAGGTAGATTCTTTATCCAAAGTCCCATCATTATCTACTGCTGTTCTAAGTGCAGTAATTAGCTTGTCAAACCTATCAGGATTGATAGCAATTTTTCCAGGGTCCTGTTCCAATATCATTTTGCAGTGTCCTAACATAGCTTTATGCTCTGAATTGAAGTTAACTGGTACAATTCTCATATTTTCACTCCAATTATCACCCAACCCATTAACACACAATAACACATATCATACAACATTTATCATGAAACCACAACGTATGGAAACCGAACTTCTTTAAGGTTAATAGCATCTATAAAAAGCACGGACGCTAAGATATTCTTGACTATTACTATAGCTTAACAAGGTTAACCTAGGCTTATTAGTTATTACTCACAAATAATTGATTCGAATACCAGTGAAATACAAAATACACAACTATAATTTGATTTTTATATTTAGTATCTTTATCTCAGGTATTCTTGCTTCGGGGGTATTCTTGTCATCTTTAATCAGAACTTTTTGTATTCTGCATTAGCTATCAGCAATTCTTCAACAACTGCTAATCCCCAGAACATAAATAGTAATACTAACAGTATTAGCGGTAATAATAATGGTATACCTACTGCTAAATCAGTTTATGATACAGGAAGAATGTCATTGCCGGCTTCAGTATCAGGTTTTATAATCTACATCCCTGATGAGTCACATCATCCTCTAACAGATAACAAGACAATGAGCCTGAAAAATGCTCATTATATCCCAAGTAATCTTGTAATTCCATCTGATACTGCTATAGCATTTGTTCACGGTGACCCTAACCATATTCATTCAGAAATCGTAAAGGATACTAGTACAGGAAATATAGTGTGGCAGACTATTCCAGTAAAGCATCCTGGTGGCTCAGATACAAAGATTCTTAGCCCTGCTCTTATACTATTTCAGATCAAAAATATTCGCCACCCATGAGTGGGAATATAACAGTACAAGGTGACATACATTTAAAGGGAAATTTGGTAGTGGGAGGTTTCTTTACTCCAACACCATCTGTTGAAAAATATAAAACAGATTTTACCTCTGCAGGTTTTCAAATTCTCTCTGAATATAATTTTTTAAGTAAGGTGGTACAAAAAGACATTGCTGGTCCTACTACTCTGTTGATCTATTCTACTACTATGCCTATTCAAGGTGCGATAACAAATCTCAAACCAATAATTGCCTCGCTGCCATACCGTTAAATTGTATAATAATAATGCCCATCTAAAAAATAACAAGACCGACTCATTTAATAAATACAATAACAATATAGCACAAAATAAAATAGTGATACCTAAAAGTGATTAGATCTGAAGAGATAGATAATCAAATATTATCTTCTCATAGTCATACAGATGTTTGTCAACTGTATCTTTTTGTGGTAAACCAATAGTGTGATTAAAGCAGCCCATATCCAAAATGGTTTGTTGTACGACCTTTCAAATAACTTGGATTGTTTTTGTGTCATCTCAAGAGTAACTCTTCTTTTGAGGTCTTTGAATGTCGCATGTCATATAACAGCACTGTTAGCTTTAGCTTTTTACTGCAAGTACATTATTATTCTGGAGTGTATTAATTTGTCAGCTCTGTTATCCAGATAAAACTTTAGCTCTCTATAAATGAGTCATTTTTATTTATAGCCATTGTACTTTCCTTTAATAATAGTTACAGCAAATGCAGCAAAATATACTTCAATTTAATAGGCCTCTGCTTAGAATCGGCTCAATTGCGTTTATTGTAGGTGTAGTTATAGTAGTTGTATCTACCATGCTCCATCCATCAAGAGAAGATCCAGCTAACCATCCTCTTGTGTTTATGGAGTATGCCAATAGTAATTCGTGGATAGCTGTTCATATCGGACAGTTTGTAGGAGGAATAATGGTCTTTGGTGGTGGATTTGGAGTTCTCCACTCATTCCTGATGCGCACAGAATCGAACACAACATATACCTTATCTTGGATTGGGTTTGCAGTCGCAATTATGACTGCTAGTGCCATCGCTGTTCTTCAAGCTGTTGACGGAATTGCACTTAAGATGGCAGTGGATTCTTGGGCTGCTGCTCCCGGGGAGGAAAGAAGCATCAAGTTTCGGGTAGCAGAAGGAATTAGATGGGTTGAATATGGCACCAATAGCATATTTCGCATTCTGCAAGGGTCAGTCGCAGCAATATTTGGTATTGCAATTGTAAAGAGTATGCTTCTTAGCAGATGGATTGGCGGAACCGGAGTTATTGTAGGCACTATGAACATTATTGCCGGTGTAGAGGTCGCGCATGTAGGTTTTGGATATACTAACTTTGTTGGTCTACGAGGGATCTCAACGATAATCTATTTCATCTGGATATTGATTCTCGGTGCATTTATGTTGAGAAAATCCATGTCAAAGAAGGTATTGTAACTAGAAGTTCATAGGATACATGGAAAAAACAGAAAAAGCATTCTTTAAGGTAGTCGGGATGTATTGTACATCGTGTAAGCCAATTATAGAAAAGCAATTGAGAAATGAGCAAGCAGTCAAGAAAATTGATATTGATTATACGACAGACAGTGTTATAGTTGAATTTGATCCATCTTTAATAAGTAAACAGGAAATAAAAGATAGGCTAGAAAAATCTGGTTACAAGTTTGTTAGGGTAGCAAGATAGCGGTGTAGTTAATGCACAACAATAAATTCAAACTTGTGCGGGCGAGCGTGTTAGAGCTAATGAAGTTTATTATCGTCAGACATCTACTATTTTAGAGGGTATTTACAGTTGTAAACGTCTGGTGTTATACATGTACCCCATCATCTATAGGGTATGAAAAAGAACCTGATAAGCGAAATAATATACAAAAATCATGACCATGCAAGTCATAATAACAATATTCATAATGTAAATAACCACTATATGCAAGGAAACGATAAGCAGCAACAGCACCATAATCATCATCAATCAAGCAATCAAACTTCGTCATCGTCTGTACACTATAACGTAAACGTTAGATTTGATCCGATAACTCCAATAGCAGGAAAGACTACTGAACTTGTTTTATCTATAACAGATCAGAAACTAGGTGATCCAATCAAAGAATTTGAATTTGTCCATGATAAACTCATTCACGTTATAATCGTGGCAGAAGATCTTTCTTACTTTGCACATATTCATCCTACTATGGTGGCTAGTCCTAATGATTATAATACATTTACTGTCTCTCATACATTTCCAGAATCTGGCAAATACAAATTATGGGTCGACTTTAAACCAAAAGGAGGTAATCAGACACTTTCAGCACTTAAGTTTAATGTTGAGGGGCAGCCTATTCATACGCCAGAAGAACTTGTATATGAAGAAAAGTATACCAAGAGATCTTTGGATAGCCATTATCAAATCAGTTTGAAAATACCACATAAGATTGTAGCACAGAATGATGTGGATATTACGTTTAACATTTCAGATAGTTCAGGAAGACCCATCACTAATTTGGAACCTCTGATGGCTGCTGGGGGCCATAGTGTTATCATTAGTAGCGACCTCAGAGAATTCCTGCATGTGCATCCTACGGTGGAGGTAGACGCTAACTGGCGTGGTGGCCCAGACATATCATTTAAGACGATCTTTCCAAGGCCCGGCTTGTATAAAGCATGGGGGACAATTTCAGCATCAAGGAAGAGTAATTACGTCTGCTGGGTATATCCTAAGCGTCGTTGGCTAAAATTTATTTGAGCGTCTTTAGCGATGAAAATTAAATGAAATTAGTTGCTACAACGCAAAGAAGAATTCTGATGATTACAATGCCAATGGTAGCAAGCGCCATCGCTACTATTTTCTTGATGTCCGGATCGGTTCCCACATTTGCATATCATGCATCTCGCATTATAACGCATCCAGAGATACAGCCAGTAGGAGACACATCACACAATTATGTTGTCAACAGAAGTAATAATAGCGAACAACAATTAATGCAGATGCAATCCCCATCAAAAGTGATTGAAGCCTCCGGCCATTTTGCAAATAACCGAATAGAAAATGATTCAGTTAGTTGGATACAAGGCGGCTTGTGGCATTTAGCAGTCTATAACTCTTCGTTGTCATCTTCAAATGATTCCACCGCAGCTAAAGCAATATTTTCAGGAAATTTTACCATGGTAAAACCAGACGGATCACAGACCCATGAACATTCAGTCAGGGATTTCAGATCTAATAATGTAATAATAGCAGGCGGCGACATGATCATAACAGGAATTGGAAATGTCTATGAGAATGCTGAATTAAAGTATAGACAAGTTCCAATAACAGTGCATCTTATGGGAAAAGAGCACGTGCTTGGTTTGATCATAGATACGGTCAAAACTGTAGACATTTTGTAAGCAACCATGAAATGTTTGGCACCTTGATCAAAGGTACTGGCCTTGAGAAAATAGAAAAGACGCTGCTATCATTACCACAGCAAGATCAGAAAAACAACAAAAAAGGTATGAATATGAATGGGATGACTATGTAGGAAACATGACTAGGGACATACGATATATCATTCTTGATATTCATTAAGGATTCATTACTGAGTTATCATTTCTAAGTATGTCACCTATTATGACTATAGCTAGTCAAAAGTGAAGATTTACAAATAATGAGCGCATTAAGAATAGGCAGACATAAATCCAAACCAATAGTAGGATTTAATAAGGCTGCTTTTTGGACGATGATCATGAGACAAAACAAGAATAGACTTGAGGTTGCTGCAATAATTGCTGTTTTTGTTGCAGGAGCATTGACATTCATGTATAGCAGCACATACAATATTGCAAATGCACAAGGTGCCCAGCAACAAAAGAATGTAGTTAGAGATTCACAAGCGATACTTTTAGAAGGCAAAGCGATCCCAGCCAATGACTATATACATCTTTACGATTCAACGCCTTATATGATAACAAACGGTCATATAGCTGCAAAGCTTCCATGCGATGCTAATAATGCAAGTCCTTTGAAGATACTGATAGGCCAAGCTCCAAATCTAAAACCAGCAGAGCTTGAATTTGTAAAACCATTATCAACTCCAGGAAAGATGTGCATATATCATGTAGATATTCCTGCCACATCAGGTGAGGTTGTTACAGACGTAGCTATACAAAATCCAACAACCAGCGAGATAAAGTTACCATCCACAAGTACGGTAGTAATTGGTGTCAATGAGATTGCTCCTTTGCAAGGCAGCGGTAGCAGCAGTGGCAACATGACAATGAGTCAGTGATAGCCAGAACAGTAATTTGACAAACAAAGCATAAAGAATAACAAAAGAGCAGGAATGTTATTTCCTGTTCTCATCGTACTTCCATTTAATTTACTGAAATTAAGATCAATAAGCTAAAGCTAAATAGTTTCAATCTCTGTTTAGAGGCAACAAGATGAAATTTACATTACACCGTGATTTTATATTTTTAACTGTCATGACAATTCTAGATTTATTCTTTAATCGATAAAACTGATTGTTTTATCTAATCTGAGGACAGAGATGATCCCTGCACGTTCAAGACGTTGGAGCTGAATTGATGTAGATCGAGATCTATCTATATATAATGTATGATTTCTTTGAACCTGCATTTGCTATCTTCAAGCAAGCAAAGTATGATTTTTCTGCGAGTTGAATTCAGAAGATGATCCAAAATATTAGACTCGGTGGTTTTGACTGTTATAGGATGATATGTTTTGATTTTTTAAGCTTTTTTAAATAAAGGGAGATATTTTAAATAAATTAATTTTTTTCCAATTCCACAATATTTTCTTCCCTAAAAGAATGTCAGATAACGTATACATTATTTGATAGATCAAATCAATACTTCATCCGACGAAAATTTACAGTCAGACAAGGACGGAGAAAACCATCGGAGACTCCACAGAACCTAATAAAGGTGTGTCTTTGAAAAAAGGAAACCAGCATTATATACACGTACTTTTTTTCGACGTCAGCCAAGAGAAGTCGAAGAGTGGAGCTGGCGTACAATGAAAAAGAAAAATGGATTGTATTTTTAGATTGTAAGACTATGAAACTTAAAACTTGGAAATTGAATCCAGCTATATGACAATATCCAGAAGCCGATAATGTAAAATTCTTTTCCCAGTTATGCTTGAATATAGTTGATATTGAATCTTTCAAGAAGAAATGATAGATACAACATTGGCAATAGTTGCCATAGTATCAGTATAGGATTGCTAGGATTAGTATTTGTAGAAAGTATTAGCGTGCAACAACCAGCCGAAGCTAAGGGATGTGATATATTGAGCGGTGAGCACACGTCTATGTCCAGTACTGCATTCAATGCTGGTATAGGGCGTTGCTTCAATGGTTAGCTTTTCAACCTTTTATATCAGAAACATGAAACGAAGTATACTATATAAGAATTGAATCAACCGTGTATTATACTGAGCGTCGCTGGAATTATCAAAATTCATCACGATTTGTTAGTTGCGTCATTTCCATAGTGGAATGACTATCACATCCACCAAAAATATAATCTACATCGCCTTTTCCTACTATAAATGGTTCAATTTTACTGCCATTCTTCTTGTATATGGGTAGATGCTTATTCATTTAAAGCGCCCTATGTAATAGCAAACCGTTAAAGCAAATATTGCAGCATATGCAGCTAAGGTCAATAATAACCAGATGGTGAAAAAAAGAGCCTCTAGAACGAGAACAGGAAATAACGTTGCCACATTCACAAAAAGGAAAGCAAAAAAACTTACACCTAATCAGAAACTTATTCTACACTTAAATGAAGCTTTAGCGATAGAAAATGCAGCAGTACAAAGACTCCAATCACGAATAAAACAGACTAGAATGGAAAATGTAAAACAACGACTTCAAGCGCATTTAGAAGAGACAAAAAGACAGCAGGATAGATTAAAACAATTGATTTCAGATCTTGGTAAGGGTCAAAAAAATGCTGCTACGAAGGATAAAGCACAATTGCCAATTCCTACTCCTCCTAAATCATTAACAAATGTATCCGGAAGAATGATGACATCTGCAGAGTCGGAGCTCATAGCAGCTAAGGAGGATGCAATAGTAGAGAATGCTGAGATTATCCTCTATGATATGCTTACGCATTTAGCAGAGAGGATGAATGCAGCTAATGCAATAGCCATTCTATCGCAAAGCTTATCAGAAGAAAGATCTATGGCTGATTGGATTAAAACCAATATGCCTGATATGATTGCACAACTTTGG
>JBJMFM010000209.1:0-3185 GCA_045808425.1 Nitrososphaeraceae archaeon
AGGATCGACTTGTGCTGACAAATATGTGAATATCATAGACCCTGTAATAACAAAACTAATACCAGCTGCCTTACCTCTAGATTCTCTTTCAGCTCCTATTAGAAATCCAGCAAGTAATGAGAGGCCCAGGTCAATTAGGAATTCAAGTTCATATCCTCTTAAGAAATTGCCATCTACCATGTATTATTAATCCTTCTCCCTTAACCAAGATTTGTATAGTCTTCTTCATCATGAATTACAATACTGATATAACTTTGTTATCAAAAAACTTGATTTCTGGTAGTTGAAGTAGTAATAGTATCTATCTTTATATTTTCCTCTTGTTGCTTTCGTTGTTGTCTATTTCTTATATAATTTAAGGCATTATCAATGGTTGTAGCATTTGATAATAACTCCAGCTTGACTAGATGAGTATTCTCATTCTTGGCTAACCAAAAATAAGGCACAAAATAAGTCCTTGGAAGAAAGAAGAAAAATGCGCAAATTTCATTTAATAGAGAATATCGTTTTGTTGACAATTGCAGGTACGGTTAATGCAGCCATAATGATTATGGCTGCCGCTGCATTTAACCCAACTAATCCAAATGTAGCTTCAATATCAGACGCTTACAAAACTCTTGTACCTTTGTTTGGTGCAATGGCTGGAGTAGTCTTCTTAGTTACTCTTCTCTCATCCGGTATTGCATCATCCGTTGTCGGAACGCTTGCAGGTCAGGCTATGATGGAGGGATTATTGGGAAAGAAAGTAAACATTTGGTTCAGGCGATTTGTAACTCGTTTTGTCAACGTTATTCCTACTACGATAGCAATACTTTTGGGCCTTGATCCACTTAACATTTTAGTATACAGTCAAGTTATACTTAGTCTTATGATTCCTCTTCCCATGATACCTCTTGTGATTCTTGCTAGGAACAAAACATTAATGGGTGAATTTGTTAACAGAAATATTACTACCTTGCTCTCTTTGGTTTTTGTAGGAATAATACTCATGTTCAACTCTTATTTGTTACTTAACATAAGATAAATGCCTTGTACTGTGAAATTGCAGGCGATTGGCTAATTTCAAAGCCCCATGCTGTTGGTTGGTAGTAGAGTCATTGTTTAATAAAGTGAAGGATTCAGAAAACTTGGTTAGTTGTCGCTGCTATTCCTACAGTTTCCTCTTCATGCTCTCTTCTTCTAGCTGATCTTTGTCTTCGTTATAGTCTGGTTCCTTCGATTCTTTATTATCTTCATTGCTACTGTCATTAGCTGATGGTTTCAATTTCACCACCAATATAGCTCTTTTCTTCCTTCATTGGCAGAAAGTATTTATCTAGTTCGTTTAATCTTTCCATAGAACCATCGTTTTTTTGAAGACTAGAGAAAGAGGAATCATTTCTGATTTTTTGTAAAATCAAAAGAACTTGTTCAATTGTAGCACCATGTTTTATATCATAGCCTATTTGCCTACAAACATTCGTAATTCTACCATAGCGTTTATTCAGTCTTTTCTCCCGTGCGGTAGCATTAACAGATAATCCTGTTACAAACTTGACTACTGTCTTTTCCATATGTTTAACATGCCATTCTCTCATAGGAAAACTGTTTTGTATCAAAAAGATCCTCAAATATTATAAACGCTGAACTAACATATATGTACCATGTATCAAGAGTCACAATAAAGGGCTGCCTTTTATCAGAGGCTTGTTTATCCCATTTCTCTGGGGTAGTCCAATAATATGATTAAAGCAGCAATCTCCATTTGTTTTTATGTCTTCTTGTTTGTGTTCTGCAATATTCCATATCCAAAATGGTTTATTTTGCAGCTTTTGAAATAACTCTTTACGTGTGTTTTCTTGTTGCGAGTGTTGGACTAGCTTTTGTAAGTCTTTGAATACTACCACTTTTGTAATTAGCTGAGTCAGCTTTATCCTTTTGTTATTCATTATTAGGTAGCTTGCACTTACTGCAAGAAAGCGAAAAAATTCTACAAGAAAAGTGTTGTATGCGATTTTTTGCTGGTGCAAACTGGACTAGTGAACATATATACAACAACTAGCCAATCGGATAGAACCAAGTTCGTCTTTACTCCCATGTAGAAGACATGTCTATTGCTTGGTCTGCACTTGTGTTTGTGTCTGTGTCTATACGCCATTTATATACACACCCCCTTATGGTTTTATCTTGGCCATAAGGGGATTATTCTTACTATAACTAATTCATCAAGAAGATAAACAAGCCAAACTCTAGTACTAAGCTAGATGACTATCATTACAATACGAAGTATCATTGCTAATTGTTTAGTCAGTTACAATAGATAAAAAGTCATATTAGAACAGTTATGCAGTGGTTATTGTCCTTGTGGAAAAAAGAGATTACCACTCTCTACACACCACAAGGACGCTGTGAGCATGATCCCCTTATGGTTCATATCATATGCTCTGGATCATAAGGGGTTTTATTACCATTATTATTAGTCTATTGTCATAGTCTGCTACTACAAACCGAAATTTAATTTGTCTAAGTTTTATTTGGCTTTCTCTTAGACCATAAAAGCGACTTAGTTATTTGCTTATTGCAGTTGTAGTCTTATACTTCTTAAATATCTCATATTCGGCCTGAATTCTTGCCAAGGTCTCTTTTTGACTGCTCCATTCCATCAAGGATCTCATCACCTGCTAAACGATCTGTTGCAGGTGTTTTGTCATATAATTTAACTCCTCAATTATACTATTGTATACGTTTATACTGTCTATATATCTCTCTTTTTCAAATTGTGTGGGATCGTTCATTAAGCGAAAACACCATTCTTGAGCTTCAGAAGTATGCAGCTTTTTGTCATCCGCTATCATATCATATCTAAAAAACTGTTTGTCTACCACTTGTCTCTGTTAGCTGGTCATCATCATTGTTGCCATCACTAGTTGAATCCAAATCCTGTCCTTTCTTCTGCTGCTCTTGCTTGCTTCTGATATAATTCAGAGCGCTATCTATTGTCGTCGCATTTGATAATAATTCCAGCTTGACTAGATGGGTATCCTTGAATAGTTCCATTGCCTGCAGCTTCTCTCTATTATCAGGTGAGGTTTCCAGTATTTCAAATGAGTGTTTGAGTATGGTATCTAATGCACAAAGACATACCTGGTATTGTTCTGGTAGGTGCTCTGTAACATATTCCCGAATGGACTCTTTGGCCTGCTCCC
>JBJMFM010000210.1:0-13230 GCA_045808425.1 Nitrososphaeraceae archaeon
TACTCCTTCATGCGCAAAAGCCTAGGAGCTAATGACCGGTATTTACGCTAGCAAAGTACCATAATGATTTAACCACGCTACTGGTCCCGGTTCCTGCCATACTCACTTGTTAAGACCATCAAATTTATTGCAGGAAATACGCAGCAAAAAAGATGCACTGCTAAGGAGTCACGATTAAATGGTCTTTTACGTGGGTATTGTAATTGTTAACACCGCTAGGGTCTATTGTGCTAGCACTAAATTCAAGCTCATGTTTTCCAGGAGATAAAGGCTTCAAGAAAACCCAAAAACCATCCCTTAATAGAGTAGCGGATACTAGCTAACTAGTTCTGTATGATATAGTAGGTATCAGAAGTATGCATTGAATATATTAAAAATCTGGCTTAACATGGTTAGTCTACAGTTAATAACAAAATTTCGTATGTGATATTTAACAACAACACAGAAGTAATAAAAAATGTCTTGTAAAGGAATATGTATACGTCATAAAGCTGCTTCTAATAATTATGCCAATGGACAGAAACGCTGTCAGATATGTGAGCTATTTATAAAATGGGATGACTTATCATGTCCTTGTTGCGGATATAGATTAAGAAATGGACCTAGAAGTTTTAAGTTAAAATCAAAGCTAAGAGAACAACAAGTCATAGAAGCTAAATAATTATAGATACAAGTTTCATTTGGAAACTACAAATAAACAAAGCAACATCTTAAACTAAAACCGCTCTACTTTGCGCTTATTGTCTACTTTAAAAGTCAAACTTTGCTATTGCATGGTAGTGTCCACTATTCTATCTATTTTAATGGAACCTGGTAGTCGCCCTTTTGCATATGTTCTGTTAAGACATGATGTTGCATATCACCCAAGCTTTCAAATTTTGCATTACATAGTTTGCAAACAATGCTATCTTGCTCTAATGACGCATCTTCTTTGGACAACATTTCTATTATATGCACAACATTGTGTATAAATATGGGTTAACTTGGTTATCTAAAACTAATAAATCAACTATCATAGATGTTGCTAATGGAAAGTACAACTTCTTTAATTAACTATGATTCTCAAACCTTGATTGCTAATACTTGCGATGGCCATACCAAACCATCAGCACCTCCAGTATTCATATTATGCGATAGATGTTATTGGTGTGCTACATATTTTGGGAACATTAGAATACCAACAGACAATAATTGCCCACAATGCAATGCAAACAGCAATCAATTAACTAGGTTTCCTATTGTACCGAATGAAGCATTTAATTTTAATCATAATGAGAAACATGGCGTAGAGTTTAAGCTTAGGTAAAGTATACTACAAGCGGGGCTCAATCTTGAAAGTTTTTCTCTGTAATCCATCTGGGCCCCACTAAAAGGCTCCGATATCTCCACCATACAAGAACCAATCTCAAAAATCAAGGCAAATAGTGGAGACGTCTATCAAAAGTGGAGGTATTATCTTCACTCTTGACCGAGTATCTCCACTAAAATAGCATCAAATCACGCTCAAATATACGAGGGTGGAGGTAGTGGAGATGGTGGAGATACTTTTGGTGTATCTAGCAAAGATGGATGTGCTAAGTTCCAATTAACTATAGCATACCTGTCAGCTTGTGTCAGGTTCAATAACATCATCTTCATTAGACAAAGTCGCAGAAGAAGAAAAAGCTATATTCGTAGCAAGGTAAGCTAGGAATCACCAGGGAAGACAAATTTACTGCATAATATAAGCAGCAGCTCCTACAAATCATAGCTATGTCTTACTCTAAGTAAAATGAGAGATTTTAGGTACTAAAGATAGAGTCACAATACATGTATGGGATTACTATCAATGGACATCTGGATGTATTTAAGATAATAATATCAAATGTTATCTCTTCTTCCTACTACGATGTACTGATAACAAAGTTACAACTTCAAGCAATGACAGCAGCAACAATAAGGAGAAGAAGAATTGCGTAATCAAAAAAAGAGGAGAATACTTCTAGTTGACGATGAGCCTGACACTTGTATGACTTTCCAAACAGTGTTAGAGGATGCTGGCTATGAATGCAGCTGTTATACAGATTCAGTCAAAGCTCTGAATGAATTCAGGCCTAGTTATTATGACCTAGGTCTAGTTGATATCAAAATGCCTATGCTAAATGGATTTGAGCTTTGTAAAAAGATAAGAGAACTTGATAATAATGTACAGATAATTTTCATAACAGCTTCAGAGGAGTATTATGAGAAGTCTAGAAGCCAATATTATAGGGAGCTACTTAGTAATAATGATAACAGTATCAGCTATATTCAAACGCCAATTGGAAATCAAGAGCTAATAAAAATGGTAAATATGACAATAGCTACAAAATATGCAATGTAATTTACGCATTAACCTTTTTCTTAAACTTTGAACTGCATCTAGGGCATGCTACGTCTTTGTGTTTTGTTCCGCAACTAACGCAGTAGTAATAATAATTATTTTGGCTGACAGAATAATAATTATTCTTCCAAAACCTAGAGGATATGATTGACGATATCAATAGTAGAATTGCAGTTTAAACCTACATGAAAGTTAACTAGAAGTATAAATTAATTATTTAGGCCACAGTACAAT
The DNA here is from genome assembly GCA_045808425.1 of Nitrososphaeraceae archaeon. Lineage (GTDB taxonomy): Archaea > Thermoproteota > Nitrososphaeria > Nitrososphaerales > Nitrososphaeraceae > JAFAQB01. The sequence continues at coordinate 2,597 of JBJMFM010000210.1, forward strand.
TCAAAGATGGTTATTAGGCCACAGATTATGAAGCTAGCCTCACAGATATTGGTATAGATGTCCTCTCATCCATAGGAATCGTATCAATTACAGTATTTGTTGAGCTATCTATTACGGAGACTGTACCCAAGTCTTTATTAGTTGCATAAGTGTAGCCGTTAGATGGATTAAAGGCAACGCCAAGTGGAGTATTGCTTATATTGATATTCTTTATCATAGACTTAGCTGAAGCAGTTTCTAAACCTAAAGCTGTGCCAGATACTAATAATGCAACTAACATAACAACTAGTAAGGAAGGTATTGACTTACAAAAAGCATCCAGTTTCTTTATCACACAAACCTAGTTTTTATGTCATACACATAAGCTGTAAGATACATTATAAAGGATAATTTAATAATACGAAAGGTGACCCACTTTTTTATATATTTTACTTATGTTAGCTACATACGTACAATACAATAGAGGAATAATTTGAATTGAGAAGATACATAAAGTATCTTACTGGTATGTTTGCTGCCTCCTTTCAAATTCTTGCATTCTAGCTGTTAAAGCCATCACTTGGTCTGACAGCTGTGCTATAGCATCATCCTTCATCTTGTCACGATTTCTCATTGATTGGTTTAGTTCTTCTAATTGTTCTACCTTGCTTTGTATATCTGCACTCTGTCTTTCACTGAATCTTCCATATCGTCATATTACAATAGCCATTGTAGCTGCTAATCATTCAAATAGGTCATTGTTGATTATTATGACGGCTTTATGCATGGTTCTGTTTGTATTGCAATGCAATGATTTAATACTACAATTTCCGTAAATATAATATACATTATAATATCCTTTCATGAAACACATTATAGCAGATGACGCTACCTACAGAAACAAAACTTTCAATAGCGGATCTTCAAGCGCAATATTTTACGGATGATGGTATTATAAAGGCAGTAGATCATATTAGCTTTACAATAAATCAAAATGAATCGCTGGGTATTGCTGGAGAGTCAGCCTGTGGCAAGAGTAGTCTCGGTGCGGCTGTTTTACGAATAATGCAACCACCAGGCAAGATGATTGGAGGCAACATTATACTAGACGGTATTGATATTGCAAAACTTTCTGATGCTGATTTCAACAAAAAGATCCGATGGAAAAAGATATCCATGGTTTTTCAAGGAGCTATGAATTCACTTGATCCTGTTTATACAATTGGCAGCCAGATCAGGGAAATTTTAGAACAACATAACTTCAGAGGCAATATCGATGATAAAATTTCAGAATCTCTAAAACAAGTAGGACTTGATCAATCTGTATCAAAGAGATATCCTCATGAATTGAGTGGTGGAATGAAACAACGTGTAGTCATAGCTATGGCTTTATTGCTAGAACCTGATATTGTGATAGCTGACGAGCCAACTACTGCATTGGATGTTCTTGTCCAAGCACAGATAATCAATCTACTTAAAAGATTGAAAAAGGAAAAAGGAATGACAATAATCATTATAACGCACGATATGGCAATAATTTCAGAGATTGCAGATAAGGTCGGTATAATGTACGCAGGTCAACTGGTCGAATTTGGAAGTGCTATTGAAATATATAAAGATCCAAAACATCCGTATACCCAGGCATTAATTTCGGCTATTCCTAAATTGCGTTCTGATCATAAGCAGATACACTTTATTAAAGGTAATCCTCCAGATATGCTGAATTTGCCATCTGGATGTAGGTTTTATGCACGATGTCCTCATGCTATGGATATCTGTAAGCAGGATCCTCCTGAAATAAGAACCAAAACAGGCTACACGCTATGCTGGCTTTATAAATAACCTGTAGCACTAGATTTGTATGTTTTGTATACATATTTTTCCATATCACCACTTTTCATGCATTCTGATGATAAATATGATGAGTATTTGATGGAAATGACTTATTAAAATACCAACTGAGAAAGCAGATCCAGATCTATAGAAGAATAAAAATGGGTATGCGCTCTTATTCAAGGGAATTTCAACCTCTACTTGTTTTGTATCTATTTATATAACTACTTGGAATCTAACAGTTCTGTCTTTTGCTCTGCTTGTACATATTATTACTAATATCTAGTTTTAGATCTAATTTAGATATTATTTAAGCTATCACATTAAAATAGAAAGGTAGAAATTTATCTTGCTTAACTTACTTTAGTATATATGCCTATTACAGATACTGTTAAGAAACAGATTGCTCAACAGCGCAGACTATATTTTAAGATCTGCTTTAAATGCGGAGCGAAGAATCCCATCTCTTCTGAAAGATGCAGAAAGTGTCATAGCAGCCATATGAGGCTCAAGAATAGAACGCTTGGTGTCAAAAAATAATTTATTTTATAATTTCAGTTTGCAGGTTTCTAGTTTAACTTTGGTGATATTGTAATATTAATTGAATTTATTTTTTAATTATTTTTTATAAATAATAATTAACAAGCACAAATAAAAGTTATGACATGATATTTAGATGTGTTAAGGTAATTTTGATAATTGAATTTTAAACAAGAAATTATATTGAGTAGTATTCTGCTTCAACTCCACATAGTTTTTGCCTATTCATGCAATCAACAAAATCTCTATACTAAACATTAGAATAGATAATATGTTCCTCTTGAGTTATTATTTGGTAATTTAGTTGCATACACACATTTAAGAAGCAGTAAATTCCACAAATCAATATCATACTAGTAACAATTGAGAAACACATCTTAAAGTATTAGGATTAAACTCACGCGAATAGGAAAGGTTAAATTCGGTTCGATTTATTTGATATTGATTAGGATTTAGAGATTGATGAAATATCCAAAGATTGTTCTTACTGCAGATCGCACGCTAATGTCCATATATAGAGGGATCTCGCTGGCATCATTTTTCGGCTGTGCTCCTGCACTTGATTTAAACAGGAAACAGACATCACTTTTGTATCGCATTTTAGGCAATCAGGTCACTCCTAGACCCCTCTTTGACTTTATCTGTAACCCGATTGAGCATGTAAATGGCATTGCTAGATATGCACCCTATGGTCTGAGGAAAGTGGAAGCAGCCCTATTGAGGGACGGTTATAGCAAAGATGAGGTAGTAGTCGCTCATCCAGATTATATTGAACGGTTCATTGGTCCTGAAACTCAAGCAGTAGGAACTTATGAGATGGATCCACTTGGTATGGGACCAGTAACTATGACCTTCACATATGGCCGCAAGCAAATGTCATATGATGAATTTTACTGTAGGGAGCTACATCATAGGATAAATGCCGCCAAAGTAAAAACTGGAAGCAAGGCCAAAGTGATTGCTGGTGCCTCTGGAACATGGCAGTACAATTATGATCCTGCAAAAATTGAAGAGTATGGTCTATATGGAATTGTAGAAGGAGACCTAGGTGGCATTGCTCCAGAAATCGATGGTGCAGGTAGAATGTTCTTTGATTCTCTCATTAATGGAGAAATGGAAATAGCAAACCCATTTAAGAAAACCAAGTTCAAGATAGATATTAAGGAATTCCCGAGGAACGGCGGAACTTATCATGGTAGATTCATACACTATCGGGATGAACCTTCAGTCGAAGAGATACCAAATATTGTTAATCCTAGTATACATGGCATGAGCGAGGTTATGCGTGGATGTGGACGGGGATGCAAATTCTGTGATGTCACCCTTAGGTCGTTAAGATACTACCCCGTTGAGAAAGTTCAAAAAGAAATCGAAATTAATATGAAATATGGCGGTGCTAAGAATGCATGGATTCACAGTGATGATATTTTTGTATATGGGATGAATCCGAGAACAACCAAAAATATGCAGCCAAATCGCGAAGCGCTCGAAGAGCTCTTCAAAGGTATTATGGCGACGGGTATTGAGCACACTAACCCGACACACGGCACCCTTGCTGGAGCTATTGCTGATGAAAGATTAATTCCAAATGTCTCTAAAATTATCAGGGCATCTCCAGATAATCACATTGGCATACAATGTGGGTTTGAGACTGGCAGTATTAGATTAATTGGAAAATATGCAGACAGAAAGCTAGCACCATATAAACCTGAAGAATGGCATTGGGTTGTAAAGACTGGTGTAAAAACCCTAAATGACCATTATTGGGTGCCGGCGTTCACCCTAATTATGGGGTTGGACAATGATGAAACTCCAGAAGATAGTTGGGAGACAATCAGGCTCATTCATGAATTAGAGACAGAACAGCCAGGGTCAAAATTCACTGTAACACCGCTAACATTTGTACCCATTGGATTACTTGAAAAATCAGAATTCTTTGATATTGGAAGCACAATGGATCCAGCAAAATTGGGTGTCATGTACAAAACATGGCAGCATAACTTTAGGCATGGAATCCAAAAATTCATGCATAAAGTAGGTAGAGATAATCCTATTAAGAACCTGTTCTTTGCAGCTCTAGCTAGAACCCTTGGCGGTGTCCCGCTTACTTCAATGGAAAGATTTGCAAGACGTAAGAGTCCAGAGCATGAGAAAGTAATTGAAAAGATCAAGGCCAGCTATTGGTAGTCAAAAAAATTTCCTCTAATACGTATTGCTTATGGCCTTCTTCTAATGCGAAAAATTGGAGCTGGCTACAAACATAACTATGTTGTCGCTGCTTCATGCATCAAAAAATTAAAAAATGATTCAAACATTAAGCAATGTAAAACAATCAACAAAAAAAGAGATATATAAGATACAATTATCTTGCTTGCTTATTGCCTTATAAAAAGGGAGTCGCCAATTATACTTGAAAAAAATTGCAGTATATATAGTGATTAGTATAATTGTTGTTGTTATAGCGGTTCCTTCAGTATTATTTCTCAAAAATACACATACTACACCTATTAATGGCGTGGATGAGTCTAGGAAAGCTTCTATTGAGAAGTTTCAGAATACATTTTGTGGTCTCAATACAGAAGTTAATTCAAACGAATTTATCAGTGAGTATAAACTTCCGAAAACCTGTGAAATGCCATTAGGCATAGCAGTTGACGGTGGTAAGGTATGGTATGTGTCAACTGAAAATGGGACCCTTGGCATCTATAACATACAACAAAATAGTTTTGCTAAGGAAGTTCCTATCCCAGTTTGGAAATCGCGTCTAAATCACTTGGATTTCTCTCAGGTGTGGGCTTTAAAGCCTGACGGAAAAGGCAATATATGGTTTACAGATGAAAAGCAAAATGCAGTTTGGAAGTATATAGAATCATCACAAACTTTTGAAATGTACAAGGTTCCAGCGAAGCCTAAAGCTTTTGATACAACTTATCCTGTATCCATAGATTTTGATTCGAATGGAAACATCTACTTTGTTGGCATACGCTCAACTTCACTATGGTTTGGAGATATAACAAAAATGAGAAATGGTACATCAGACGGTATTTCTGCGATTCCAATGCCGATAGATAAGTTTTCTGGAATTGATCCGACTCTTATAAGTACTGGTTCAGTTGCACTCGATAACGAAAGAAATACAGCATGGATATCTATGCTTGCATTTCAAAAGAAAGGTGAAATTCTCAGGTACGATATCAGTACAAAAACGTTCAAAATTTTTGATATGCCTGATGAGCTAGCTTCGCCTGTAGGAATAGTTGTAGATGGTTCAGGGAATCCATGGGTAACGGATCATGGTACAAGTATATTTTACAAACTAGATGCATCTACTGGCAATATTACCAAATTTGTCACATCTAAAGCTTCACCAAGAATTTTTGGTATTAGTGGTAATAGTAATAGCAATAGTAACGTCAACAATAATGCTCCAACAGGCGCATATACATTGCCATATTGGATTGAAAAATCAACCGATGGTTTATTATGGTTCAATGAACACACAGGTAACAAAATTGCCAAATTCGATCCTGTCAATAATACATTAGTTGAATACTGGATTCCAACACAGAATAAATTGTTTGGTATGTGTCCTAATAATAATAACAATAATAATACTAGCAATAGTAATAACCAGAAATGTGGAATTGCAAATGCTTTGCAATTTTCAGTGGGACAAAATAAGGATGATAGCAATCAGGTCTGGTTCACGGAATGGTCAGAGAATAAAATTGGCAGAGTATATGCACAAAAGCAATTACCATTTTGGATTTCTATACCTATAAAAGAGGTTGCTGTCAAGAGAGGCGAAAGTCTAGAACTTAAAGTCAATATTGGTACCTCTACAAATCAGAATATTCATATGATTGCAGCAGGAACTTTCACTCAGACTGGAGACCTTGGAAATTCTACAGGATCATTTAGCGAAGAATCTTTATCACTTAATCCTGGAAATTCAAAGCAAGTTTCCTTTATCTTTACACCGTCGTCAGATCTTAAAGCTGGAGGCTATATGCTCATGATAGGCGCAGAGAATGATACTGTTTCATATCTAAAAGCCGTGAGAATCAATATCATATAACACCATATTGCCAATTTTTTCAAGTATAGCCAAATCGATTTCTATTTTTGTTTATACTATTTTTCATTCAGAGCCGTGAGCCCAGGCATTTCGTCTCCAGCGAGGAATCTCAGAGTAGCGCCTCCACCAGTAGATACATGGCTGACTTCTCCTTCCGAAACGCCTGCTTTCTTCATGGCTTCCAAAGTGTCTCCGCCGCCTATTAGGGTCGTTGAACCTCGCCAGAATGCTAATGCCATACTTTTTGCAATATTGATTGTTCCATTTACAAACAATCCAATTTCAAATAATCCCATTGGTCCGTTCCAAAACACTGTCCCAGATCCCTCTCCACCAACCTCAAAAGAATAACGTTCTATTGTTTCGTTACCGATATCAAATCCAGCCATATTATCAGGAATATCTCCTCTTACCACACTAGCAGAACCATCAGTTGGGGAAGAAGCTACTACATGATCTGTAGGAAGGACTATTTTATCATTAAATGTTGAAAGTGCCTTCGTTACCCATGGTAAATGTTCATAATCAATTAAGGAATTACCAGTCTTAATTCCTTTTGCTTTCAAAAAGGTATATGCTGCAGCACCTCCTATGAGTACTCTATCTGCTTTAGGAAGTAAATTTTCGAGAGCACCTATTTTGTCTTTTATTTTTACACCGCCAATTACTAGGGTGAACGGCTTGACAGGATTTTCCTTTATCATGGAAAGATATTCCACTTCCTTTTTTAGGTTAAACCCAGCCAACCTTATATCAAATAATTTTGCTGCACCATATGTTGATGAATGTTTTCGATGAGATGTGCTAAATGCATCGTTTACATACATATCAGCTAATGTTGCAAGCTGTTTAGAAAATACTGAGTCATTTGACTCTTCTTCTTTATGAAATCGTAAATTTTCCAATAATAGAATATCTCTTTCATTCATACTTTCTATTTCCTTATGGACAGTTTCTCCTACGCAGTGGTTGACAAATCTAACTTTTGTTTTTCCCATTATTTCAGATAATCTCTTGGCTACTGGAGCTAGCGAATAATGAGATTCATGTCCTTTTGGCCTACCTAGGTGTGATGCTAAGATCACCTTGGAGCCACGTTTGGTCAGATATTCTATAGTTGGAAGAGTCATTCGAATTCTATAATCTTCGCCTACATAACTATTGTTAACGCTTACATTAAAGTCAACTCTAACCAATATTCTCTTTCCCTTAAACTGAGAATCATCTAAATTTGAAATAACCTTGAGCATACTTTGATCTTGATGATTATGGTTTGTGAAGTGGCAGAATAAACTTTATGTCTACCAGCATAAGCAAGGTTTATAAAAATTCCGGTATAATATTTTTTGTTTTTGTATTGTCATTGGTCCGTAAACCAAAGACAGAATAAAAGATAATATCACACATATATGTAAAGAGGGCGTAATGATTATACCGGAGTTAGACTAAAATTACTCTTCAGTTTCTAGTAATTGCTCTTTTAGTGGAGTTATGCGTATAACAGCCGGACAGCCAAGCTTGCTAGAAGCCACTTCGAACCCATCTTTGGCAAGCTTCAAGTTCGCAGATGTAACATACGCTTCAATGATTACCTGTCCAGGTTGAATTCTTGCGGCTAAGCCTGTTGCTTTGCCAAATGCTCTTCTCATACCTTCCTGTAAACGATCTGCGCCTGCAGTAGCTATCATTTTGTTCTCTCTGAGAATAACATGTGGATATACTTTAAGAGTAGAAAAAAAGGTCATCTCCCCTGCTTTTGCCATTGTTTTATTAGCAGCCAGCCTTGCAGCTTCCAGAGCATTATGTCTTACCTGAATTTTAGCAGTTGCAAGCAATTCAACTTTGTAGTCATAATTACTTCTTGCCTGACCAGAGGAAAACCTTGCAATCTTTATTTGCGGTTTGCCTGAAATATACTGACGTCTTACATATGGCATACCACGACATTCACGATAGTTAACTCCCTTCATTAAATTTCACTATTAATTTGAATACTTAAATGAGGTCATACGCTCTGATTTAATTGTTATGTCCTCTCCACCTGCATACTCTTTTTCTTCTGATAACAGTGATTTTCCATATCTTATTGAAGCAGTCATGGCTACGAGAGGTTTAAAAATCGTTGTTGAGGAATCCAGATTTCAGGATCAATTGAGAAATAAAGGATTTGGAGATAAGGAAGATTCTGAATATCTTCTAAAGCCATATGAGGCGCTATACCTCGTATATACTAAACGTCTTATATTGAAAGGCATAAGAAATAACCTTGATTTCGACTCCCTTATAGAACTGATATTAAAACATGATAAAGATATTCTGACCAAATTTTTAATTTATCGTGACCTGAGAAGTAGGGGTTATATAGCAAAAGAAGGATTTGGATTCGGAGTAGACTTTAGAGTATATGAGAGGGGTGAATTCGAAAAAAAGGCTTCAAAATACATTGTATTTGGACTCAACGAAGGAATCAATATGAAAGCTAACAACTTTTCTGTTGCTATTGAACAAATTGGCAAAATGGGAAAAGAAGGGGTCATAGCAGTTGTAGAGAGGAGAGGTGGAGTAATCTATTACAAAGTAGCAAAGACACGTTTTATAGAAAAAAAGATAATAGCCCAAGATAATGATAATAATAATAATATAGATTTTTAGGAATATATATAGATGTCATGTATTCATTGTCTATACAAGCTAACTTGGTTTAATTTTTATATTCATTAAATTTTTATTGTGGCCACAGGTTAGGTGGAAATACCACTGCAGGATGATGACGATTGTGATAGTCCCCCTATTATTCTGGCAAAATGTCAGAAAAATATGAAGAGAATTACCGGACTTCCGAATCCTGTACAATAGTAATTGCTCCGGCCGGGATTTGAACCCGGGATCGTCGCCTTGAGAGGGCGAAATGCTTAGCCGGACTACACCACCGGAGCACACGATGATGCTGACTCAATTATGATCTTCATATAAAACTTTGTCTAACTGTGTACAACCCGTGATTATAGGGTCTTTTAAATGAGTCGACCTGCTAGTTAACTCTTCCTCACAGTCTTTGCCTTAAGCAGATTTTTTGGCAGTTTTGGTTAGTATTGAACGAAATACCAGACATCGTGAGACAGTATGTTAACGACAACATACCCTACCCTGTAGGCCTTATTGGCTGCCGATCTATAAAACCTGAAATATCCCTTGATTGTTGCGAATATGATCTAGCTATTTTTAACAATTATACAAGTACTAGCAGAACTTTAAAAATAGGTAAATATAATGTCGAATTAATCAATCTACCAGCGATACCGAATCTAAAGGATCCTTTAATACTAAAAGATATGATTTTATTGCATGACGACAGGAACTTTACTCTAGCATCTGCTATTAATGGTTCAAAACCTAAGGATTATCTAAATACGTTGATTGCATTTGGTAGAAGAGCAATAATAAACTGCCTTTTTCATTGCGAAAAAATTAATAGTATAATTAAAACACAACCTCTTTTATCATCACTGTGGATAAAAATATCGGCCTACGATTTTCTTGAAGGAATATTGGCCCTGTCAGGTCTAAAGCCAATGCCAATCCATGAATTATATCAGATTAGGCGTCTAACTATTTTGAGACAAGATATTGCAGATGCGGTTTTAGCAGCCTTAGAGTGCATAGGAGTAAAAAGAGCTACCAGATATGTCATATTAAGATCCTTTGAAGGAATATCTCAGCTGAATTCAAATGTAAATGATAAAAAGATAGCTTTTTCAAAAATTGAACATTTACTTAATATGGGAATGATGTCAGATTGTTACTACTATATTGGTAAGCTTGGCAGAAGCAGCCTAGTTAACAGAAATGAAAAATTTTATATGAAATACATCAAGCTGATTCAGATTTCAATGGATTTAGACAGTGACATGCAAAGAATGGAAAAGATGTACACACATATTGTCAAAGCAAGCAAAAGTGCATTGAAAAGTTAGTGAATTATTGCTGTTGCTTCGATCGGTTCTACCTTTCTTGATCTCAATTTCGCCTTGTATTTCAGATTCCGTGGTTTTGTTCTTAATCTATATCCACAGCAGGGACACCACAGCCCATCCCATTTTATAAATATCTCGCAAATTTGACAGCGTTTCTGTCCAGTAGCATAACGACCAGAACCAACTGGTTTCTGTGCCTTGTGACGTATACATATACCCTTACAAGTCAT
>JBJMFM010000211.1:0-3095 GCA_045808425.1 Nitrososphaeraceae archaeon
TAAACGACTTTTAGAATCAATTAGAACTTTATATACTCTACAATTGCATCAAGTAAATTAATAGTTAGAATCCATTTTAAAAACCGGTATTGTGATTAAATTGCGAGCTAAAACTGAAGGTGCACTGATTTAAAAATGAAAAATAAGAACAATCATAACAACTACAAGATGGATAACAATATCAACAAGTGTCAAAAATTACTAATTTGTATATATACAAACAAAGACAAAAATGAATTTGCTATTGGTTTAAAGGATGATGAGCATTTTAGAGCAATGACAAAAGTGGATGAGTTCTATACAAGATTTGTTGATGCGTTCGATCAGGTACTGAATGATGAAAACGAAGTATACTGGAAGCAGGCATTAAAGAGATGGATTGCTGCTGCAAAGAAAGATGAAACGATATTTGTCGAAGTGGATCTAAGTGGATGGAATGAACTAGGAGAAAGGATGAAAAAATAATACACCCATTAATAATTCAAAATATCGATATATGAATTTTAAAATAATGAATGAATGAATTCATAATTCCATATATGCAGGATTCAGCAGAAATCAAGTCGTGCAGTAAATGAATTTTCTTACTGTATTTACTATTAGTCAAAGAGGCTCTCTTTACCCTAATGTACTCAATATGTGGAATACTCTATAAATCACTCACTATGTATATCCAATCTATTCCAAATTCTATCTGACGACCCATTTGACAAGCATCTGACTAACTAACTTATGGAACTCCTTTATTTCAGAATCTGAATGCGAATCTAGGCCCAGACGAGTAGTTCAGCAGTGGTTAAGCGGGGAAGCCAGAGATAGAATCGTCGCTGATAATAACATTGGTTCGGGCACTGTTTCGAGCATAGTTGATAATTATAAAATAGGCCTTGACAATTTAGATTTTGGTTCATTTACAGAATTGATGATAGAGGCTAAAAAGCAAGATATGGTTTTGATGGTGAAGAAATTGCTTCAAAGTTGTATAACACAATGCGTAAAGAAGACAGTATTGAAATAAGACCAAAAGGATCGTTAGGCAAGAAAAATTGGAGAGAAATAAATGAGGTATTGCTGAGAAACGAAGTTGAGTAGCTATCATCAGGCCAAGATAGTTGTTGGATTAAGATAAAAACACGTAATTATCAACCAAAGCAATAGAGAATAGCTAATCCAATCTCCGCCCTTGCTTGAGTGAACCTTTTTTATACTATCCTAACGAGCTACTGAAATGTTAGACGATATTCCACAGGAGGAACATCCAGAGAAGAATGGGTGGTGGATAAACGAACTAGAATCCCTAGGTGTAGACACAGAAAGTAATCGTGATGAATTAAAAGACAAGCAAGATAATAGCGATTTGGTGGAAGTTATTAAGCAGACATTGATGCAGGAATATATGCAAACTTATCATCAATGATAATTTTTTGCTTCATTTAGATTATACTACATCTACAATAGAACTTGATAAGGAAAGGCTAGAAAATAGGAAGAAACCATTTTCAGTATTTGGGTAGAATCTCCTTTCGTAACTGGTTTAGAAATAATTCCATAAACTCTGTACGCTCTTCTGCTATCTTTTTTGCTGTTTTTGTGTGCATTGAATTTTTTAATATCATCAACTTCTTTTTAATATGGTCTAGTGTCCACTGTGTATCATCTAATTGTCTTTCTGTTTCGCAAAATGCATCCGTTGGATTATAAAGAGACCTATTTTCGCTTCCACCAACACTAAAAGTTCTAGCTATTCCTATGGCACCTATTGCATCTAGCCTGTCTGCGTCCTGCAAAATTTTACCCTCTAATGTTTGAGGAACTAACCTCTTTGAATAACTATGTGTTCTTATAGCATCTGCAACCTTTTCTATTTTTTCTCTTGGATAATTTTTGTACTCAAGTAATATTTTCTTGGCAATTTCTGCGCTATCATCTGCTGAATTTATTGTTTTGCTACTCCCCTTTGGATAAACTACCAAATCATGTAAAAGAGCTGCAGCAAGAACTATATCCAAATCAACTGATTCTTCTTGTTTGCTTATCAATTCAGCATTTTTGTATACTCTTGATATATGTTGGAAATCATGAGCAGGAGATTGATTATGCAAAAGTAATTGTACTGTTCTCATTATTTGTTCAAGGTTAATCATCGTCGTCATATTCATTATTGTAGAGAGCATTGATTGTCATTTCACATATATAAAACAAATAGATAGCTGTAAACAATCAGGAAGGCAGCACCTAATCAAAGTATCACTTTAAGAATACGAAATGAACAAGTATTTGTTAAAGTATCGACAATTTTGTCCCAGCATAAGTTAACTAATCCATTGTCTTTGCTTTGATTTTTTATAATCAACAAAATACAAGATAAAATAGTTGCAGCTTTCATGATATAACATGGGTAAGAGAACAACTTGATATAATGGATTTTCACACGCACTTCGTTAGCTCGTGGTTAAGGGAGTTTATCCTCTACCACTAGTATCAGGTTCTCTGCCCCACCGAAGTGTGATACTACTCTGTGGCTGTATTTCATTACATTATAATAACGAACAACTCATTTTTCTTTCTTCCTCACTTTCTTCTCTTCTTCCGATGACAATAATTTTAAGATCTCTGACTTGTGCATATTGGGTTCTTCTAATAACGATAATAATAATAATGGTGATAGTAATCTAATCGGCAAAAGAATAGAATTAATACATACTTCCGATCCTTACACCAAATTGAAAGAAGGAGACAAAGGGATTATTAGAGCACATTTCTTGAATTTGGATAAGTGGGTTATTGATGTTGAATGGGATTTGGGTTCAACATTAATGATGATTGAGGGAGTCGATCTCTACCGAATAGAACAATAGTTAGTCAATCAATTAGCCTAATGGCATTTAATGGTATAAACAGAACAGCGGCGGAAGGCAAAGTTTCTTTGAAGATTCTTAACATTAGGGGAGAAGATTTACTTTTGTTGTTGTTATCGTTATTACTATTACTATTATTATGATTGATCATGCGTTCCTTGTATATTTCCAATCATCGTTTGATAGGAACTTTGCTATTTTCTTCTGTCTAACGATAACGTCATTGATGCTATAGAA
>JBJMFM010000212.1:0-10723 GCA_045808425.1 Nitrososphaeraceae archaeon
CTTTTGCTTGTATGATCTTACTAGCAGTATCGCCAAGATCTCCGGTTTCTCTGTAAATATTAGACAATGATCTAATATCTAAGCCAACAATAGATCGAGATAATGCACGCAAAACCATCTTTTCAGCTAGACCAAGTTCTATTCCTTCATAGTCAGGATAGAGCTTTCCTTGAATCAGGTATACTACTTTATCAATTATATTAGAAGGTGTCTTTTTCAAAAGACAAACAAGATAATCGGTAAGCATTAGTCTACTAGCTGTTTGCTCCATTTTTTCAAATGTGTCTACAAGATTAGAAAAGTACAATATCCTAGCATTATTTAGATTAATGATATTTTACAGTTTAGAGAATACTACAGTATATTTTGCAGTAGTCAATTTTACCGGTAGATCTTTGGAATGTTAGTGTTTGATTGCAGATAAGCTCAAATCTGCTATATGAGAAGCCTCTTGTTTTAGTGTCATTAGCTCAAATGTATGCATATATTCTATTACAAGAATAATAGATCCACGTCTAGTCAGCCTCTCAATAAGGCACAATGATAAAGCTAAGCATATCAATATTATACTGTTAAGCGTGAAAATGGAACACCCACTTAAAATCATGCACAGGAAATGGAACATTTGAGCTCGGAGATGAAACAGCATCAGCAATTTAGACTTCAATCAAAAATAAGCCTTTTAGTTTGAAGCCTTAACAAACATAGTATTGCAATATTCTTCATAGTATGGATGCACAATATATCCAACACTAGCTATGTCAAACAGCAGAGTTGTTGGCATTAGATCTATCTTATATTCATCAATACCCTTATTATTATTGTCGAACACCTCTAATGAACGAAAGGATTAAGGTATTACATCGCGCTGAAGTCATAAATGCGATGTTGGACATTCTCTATAACTCAGAGCATAGAATAGATATCTGCGGCAATTCTAGATTTCCATCATTAATCTTTTCTTTTGAATCAATTAGAGGAGCAATAATGAATGTTAAAAATAGAAAAAAATACACAAGGCAAAGATATATCTTCGAAATTACACAGCAAAATATCCAATATTGCAAGGATTTAATGAAAATTGCTGAGATACGTCACATGAATGAAATTGAAGCTAACTTTTTACTCAATGAAAATGAGTATTTAGGCTCTATAACTTTGAAGGAGCCTCATCAACAAGCCGTCTATACTAATGTAAGAGAAATTGTACAACAGCAACAGAACATTTTTGATACTTTATGGAATAAATCAGTACTTGCAGAAAAGAAAATTAAAGAAATAGAAGAGGGAACAATACACTATGAAACTAGACTAATTGAGGATGCTCAAGAGATTGTAAAAGAAATCAGTCGCCTAACTGCCAGTTCAACTGAATTATGTACTTGTTTGACAGCTGGAGGAATGCAATATAGCTACAATCATTTTTTTGATATAAAGAAAAAGTTATTGGATAAGCAAAAGAAAGGTGAGCACAAGGGCATCAGATACATAAGTAACATAGATAAACATAATGTAAATTTAGCTAAAATACTTCTTAATGAAGGTATCGAAATAAGATACCTTAAAAATCTGCCACCGATGAGCTTTGGAGTTTCAGATAAGGAAATAGCAGCTACCATAGAAAAGATGGAGGATGGCGAAAATGTTCAAAGTCTATTACTTAGTAATGAACCTGCATACGTTAACCATTTTTATCATATATTTGAAGAATTATGGAAAAATGGAATTAGTGCTAAAGATAGAATAAGAGATATTGAAGAAGGTGTTGAATCAGCCAGCATAGAAATTATTCCAAATCCTTCATATTCTATAAAACGAGCTTATAATTTAGTAAATTCAGCACAGGAAGAAGTTTTAAGAATATTTTCCTCAATTAATGCATTCCGTCGTCAAGCAAGATTGGGTATAATGCATTTATTCAAAGATGCGGTAGAACGTGGTGTAAGAGTTAGAATACTAATTCCTGCTGACCAAAGGGAGATAACACAAATAGTAAACGAAGTAAATTTGGTATTGCCTCAGCTGGAGATTGGAAGCGTAGACAAGAGTTTAGAAAGTACAGTTGGGATTCTAGTAGTTGATAGAAAAGAATCCCTAATTATTGAGACAAAAGATGATACAAAACATAGTTCCTATGATGCAGCAGGATTAGCGTCATACTCCAATAGCAAACCAATTGCTTTAGCATATGCATCTATATTTGACACTCTTTGGAAACAAACAGAACTACATCAAAAATTGAGCAATATGTATGAGCGGCTAAGAATTCAAAGTAAGATGCAAAAAGAGTTTATTGATGTAGCAGCTCATGAGCTAAGGACTCCAATACAACCAATACTTGGCATAACTGGTATTCTTCTTCGTTCTAATAATACTAGCATAGATAAAACATCAGCAGCAAAACAAGATGAATTGCTAGATATTATAATGAGAAATGCAAGGAGATTGCAGAGACTTGCTGACGACATTTTAGATGTTACAAAAATTGAAAGTGAGTCACTAAACTTAAAGAAGGAGTTTTTCAACTTAAATGATGTAATAACGAATAGTGTAGACGATACAATAACAAACATTGCTAAGAAGAGCCAAGGAACAGAGCTTATAAAATTACTGTATCAGCCTCGCGATATATTCATAGAAGCAGACAAATCAAGGATAACTCAAGTAATTTCCAATATTCTAGATAATGCCATTAAGTTTAGCAAAGCAAATGCCAACAAAGAAGAGGGAGTAGGAATTATAAATATTAACGCTGAAAATGGTGATGATGGTCAGGCTATTGTCAGTATAAAGGATGCTGGTATAGGTGTAGATCCTGAGATAATGCCTAGATTATTTGAGAAGTTTGCTTCTAAATCTTTTCAGGGAACTGGATTGGGTTTGTATATTTGCAAAAGTATTGTAGAGGCCCATGGCGGCAAGATATGGGCTCATAATAATACCGATGGTAAAGGTGCAACATTTTCATTTAGTTTACCACTTGCAAACAAATAGTAAATACTGCATCCTCAAGCAAAGGTACATATGTCTAAATACGGGACATGCTTTCTTCTTAATCAGTCAAAAAATAGAAAATTCTGATCAAATCAGATCAATCAACTCGCTTCAAGCTCTTTGATTCTTTCAGATACACCTTGCTTTTCCTTGTCTAGCTCATCTTGATATTCCTTTAGCAGCGCAATACGTTCTTCTTTGGTAAGAAAGCTTCTTGCTCTTTGATAGCCCGATCCATAGCATCCACAACCCATATCTATATTCACCTCCTTACACATATTGGATATGCGATATATACATTCGGTGTATTTATATATATCGGATACCCAACATATTATAGTTTCATATGAGAAGATTTTATGATTACAATGATAATAATTATTGCTGTGATATGCGAGGTATGTTAGGATTCCTTATCCTTTTTTTACTTTCAAAAAAACCAATGCACGGCCAGGAAATTGCTGATGAGATTGCAAGAAGGAGGGGAGAAAAACCTAGTCCTGGCACCATCTATCCAGCTTTAAAAAATCTTAGAGAAATGGGATTTATTAGCAGCGACGATCAAAAAGAAGGTAAGACAATAACATACGCTTTGACAGAGAGAGGCAGAAATGCATTAAGAATTTCCAAACGGAGATTTATAAGAACTTTTCTTGGAGTTTTTCCTTAAAGCAGCAATAGCCACTATACTAAGTTCATAATAGGATCATTTTTACCTAGAAGCAATAGCTAACTACTTTGCGCTTCAGCCAGTTTTATCACATCTGAATAAGTGTTTTTACCAAGCAAAATGATAAAGCTAAGTATCTACGTTATACTATTAAGCGTGAAGATGAAACACCTGTTAAGAATCCTGCATAGGTAATGGAACATCTGAGCTCAAACATGGAACACCAGGATAAAGAACAACAGCACCAAGTAGAATGGCGAAGAGATAAGATACAAGAGCTTTGTAGCAAAGGATACAGTCAAAGAGAGATATCTCAACTGTTACAAGTTGGACTGGCTACAGTAAATAGGGATATATCCTACCTGAGAGATCAGGCTAAAACAAACATTAAGAAATACATTGATGAGAGATTGCCTGAAGAATATGAGAAATGTCTTGTAGGACTAAATGCAATTACAAAAGAAGCTTGGAATACAGCTGACCAAACAGAAGATAAAAGAGAAAAAATACATGCATTGTCTTTGGCTAAAGAGTGTTATTCAATGAAGCTTGATTTACTTACAAATGCTACTGTAGTTGATGATGCAATTAGGTTTGTATCTGAGAAATCCAAAGAGAACTTGAAATCATCTCCTTCTAGTAATGATGAAGTTCAGAAAGAATCAAGCGAACCTGATTATAATGAAGATGGGGATCAGCTAGAAGCGAAAACTGGGGAAATGACCATCAATCAAGTTTTCTGAACTACTATACTACTAGTTTAGTAAATGATACTAAGAGATAAGTGGAATAAACTACCTTACTATCAACTAGAATCCATACAGCGGCAGTCGAGTCCTTCAAAGATTAATGGATATGCTTTTCTATTTTTGGAATATTGAAGAAAAGACAATAGAATAAACGGGGCACATGACAGCATTAGTAGTAATGTCTCTACAGTAATAAATTAAATATCAAGACCACACACTTAAATTGCCTCTTGATTCCAGTTTATCATATAAAGATATTTTTATGAAAAATCCTTTCAAGGGGACTCCTGATTCAAATCCATATGGATATAGAGGAACACCAATTCCATCAAGGTCTTTTCTGGGATCAAACAAGTTAAAAATACTAGCAGCAATAGTGACATTTATTATAATAATTGTAGTAATGTCTCAATCTGTTGTAATTGTAGAAGCAGGACACAGAGGAGTTGTTCTTTATTTAGGAGCTGTCGAAAATAAAGTATTAGGAGAAGGATTACATTTTATCATACCATTTGCTGAACAAGTAATACAGCTAGAAGTACGTACACTCAAATTCCAAGCTGATGCGTCAGCTGCTTCAAATGATTTGCAAGAAGTAGCTACTGTGATAGCTCTGAATTATCATATTGATCCTAGCAAATCTAACATAATTTATCAGCAATTAGGTGCAGATTATACTAGTAGAATAATAGCACCTACTATACAAGAATCAGTTAAAGCAAGTGTTGCAAAGTTCAATGCAGAAGAGCTCATAACAAAGAGAGAGACCGCAAAGGCTGTAATAGCTCAGGCTATTCGCAATACTCTTTCTGCAAGAAATATATTAGTTGAGACTGTATTTATAACTGACTTTAAATTCTCAGAATCATTTGCAAGTCAGATTGAACAAAAGGTAGTAGCATTTCAAAAATTCTTAACTGAACAAAATAATCTGGGGGCTGTACAGGTAGTAGCTAACCAGACAGTTGTTCAAGCTCAAGCACAAGCTAGATCAAATGTTGCTAGAGCAGAAGGGGAATCACAAGCAATCAAGATTATCACAGAACAATTAAAACAAGACCCACAATATTTGCAATGGCAATCAATCAATAGATGGAATGGACAATTACCCTATTCTCTTGGAAGTGGTGGTGCAACTCCATTTTTCCAGCTGCCAGTGCAACCACAACAACAGCAACAACAATTATCATCACAAAACCAAACTAGATAATAGACATACATAATACAAATAGTGATTTGTATTCTAAAGAGCACATAGATTGAAACAAATCCGATAAACAGCCACTTCTCATCCTGCTCAGCATCCACTTAACCTTGTTGCCCACTGCATGTTAATTTAAGACGTTCAACAAGGTTATTGACAAGGCAGCAGTTGCCAGGTGATCCATTTACAATTAAAACTATCTTAATAGTATAACAAATCAAAAAGAATATAGCTTATGGACGTGATTAATATCATAGCAAAAATGAATGCATCATCTTCCTCTATTGGCTAACAATAGTGACTGGGACCATCAGCGCTTATCAAACATTTCAAATCAACAGGTCATTCTATCATCAAGCCCTGCAAATCACAGACGTAACTTCGTTTTGATGCATGATTGACATTTTTACATGCGTGATCTGCTGTCCTATTGTTTAGTATATGTCCTTCGATTCTTGTAATTATGGAATATGAATACAATGTGATCATATTTAGCATCTAGGTAAGGCTCACATGTTGTATCGTGTACTTCGATGTAATTGGATCACTTAATTGACCTTGTCTAACGATTATTATTATTGTCATTGTGTTGTCACGTATTCTCATTTTAGCCTTGATCTGGCCTAATCGCTAAAGGTGAGCCAGTTGACTTCAGGATACTCTTGATGAAGACTTGTAATATCTATGCCTATATAACCACTCATACATACGATCCATATCTTCTTGACAATAATCAGTCGTACAAGTGAGAATATCACGATTAGCAGGGCAAATGAATAAGGAGTAAAGACAGTCCCATGAATAAAGGTGTATTCGGTGTACACCACGTTACAGCTATAACTAGCGATCCACAAAGAAACGTAGATTTTTATGCCAATACCTTG
Source organism: Nitrososphaeraceae archaeon (assembly GCA_045808425.1). Classification (GTDB taxonomy): domain Archaea; phylum Thermoproteota; class Nitrososphaeria; order Nitrososphaerales; family Nitrososphaeraceae; genus JAFAQB01. The sequence goes on from JBJMFM010000212.1 coordinate 6,502, forward strand.
GGACTTCGGTTTGTAAAACTTACAGTAAATCACGATGACCCTACTTCCTACCATCTTTATTATGGTGATGAGATTGGGCATCCAGGTACATTCTTACTTTTTTTCATTGGCCAAATATACCAAGAGGGCATCGAGGAACAGGTGAAGTATCAGCAGTATCGTTTCTTATCCCTGAGAATTCAATAAGCTATTGGATGGATAGATTTAAGGATAAAAAATAGAGTTTCGTGGACCGGAAAAACGCTTTGAAAGCGAACAAGTAATAACATTTCATGATCCAGATGGACTAGAACTGGAACTTGTATCTCACAAGTCTGCTGAAGAGAGAACTGCTAATATCTGGATAGAAGGTCCAATTCCTATTGAACATGCTATAAGAGGCTTTTATTCTGTTACACTATCAGAAGAGGGGTATGAACGTACCGCTTCTGTTTTAACAGATGAGCTTGGGTTTATTCTTACACGTCAAGATGGAAGTCGCTTCCGATATGAAATTTCTATTGAAGCGTCTTCTTCTAAAGAGGAAAAAGAAGAAAAACCAAGAGGTGCTAATATTGTTGATGTTCTTTGTCTTCCTTAGAGATGGCAGGCCGCTATAGGAATTGGGTCAGTACATCATGTCGCTTGGCGTACACCTACTGATCAACAACAAAAAGTGTTGCGCAAAAATATAGTCCAAGCTGGATTAAATGCAATTCCTGTAATTGACCGGGTGTACTTTCATTCTGTGTATTTCCGCGAACCTGGTGGAGTACTTTTTGAAATTGCTACCAATCCACCAGGATTTTTAATAGATGAAAAAGCCAAGGATCTGGGCACACATCTTATGCTTCCACCTTGGCTTGAGTCTATGCGAAATGAGCTTGAAAAAGTTCTACTCCAGATACATCTGCCTATGAAAGAAAAAGTGCGAGGACAAGTGTTAAACAGAGAATAATAATCTGATAATAAAGGAAATTAAAACGAAAATGGAAAGAAGAAAACTGAACTTGGTTTCATCCACCATTTCATGCCTCCAAAAAATAAAGCAAGTGAGGTGACAACAAGAACCGATGAAGGAGAAACAGAAGGAAAAGCGTTTACAGCTTTCCTTTTACTTCATGGTAATGGAGGAAACGAAGATGATCTAATTCCATTATCATACGAGCTAGATAAGAGAGCAGCAACACTAAGTCCAAGAGGAAAAGTATTAGATCCGAAATAATGTCATTGAAGTAAAGGACAATGTTACTATGCAGCGGAATGCATCGAAGGGCCCTGTCAATAGATGATAACGTCCATAGAAAAGCAAAATTTAAAATATTAGCTAACAGAGAATCTTCATCATAGCAACCAAATTTCCATTTATCGCAAATGAGTTTAGCGGGGTAGTAGCAGGTTTGCATTATACTGTTAAGCGTAAAAATGGAACACCTCCTTAAGACCATGCATGAGAAATGGAACATTTGAGCTCAGACATGGAACAACATCAAGATCAATAAGTGCAATGGCGAAGAGACAAAGTACAGGAGCTTTGCAGCAATGTTTACGAAGAACAGAAATTCACAGTTCAGGTATTACGAGACATTGTAAAGAGTAACACGTACTAAAATGGATTCATCGAGTATTTACGACTGCACTAGAGATCGAGCCAATAAGAATAGGTTTCTCTTTCTTTCACTTAATCTTCTAACGGAATATGGAAGCCATTCGTCGCCATAAGGTATATACTCTGCAACTCTAAATCCTTCTTCAACTAACTCGCTCTTTAATTCATCCCGAATACCCTTTAGAAATTCAAATTCGAAATTTTTTATACCGATTTTGGCTGTCTTTGATAGTTTAATTGCATATTCAATTAGCTTGGAGTCATGAGTTGCGACAGCAAATTTAAGAGCATTATCAACTTCGTTATTGTTCATATAATTACGACTAAATAGCATTTCCAATAATTTAATGTAGTTTGCATTAATCTCCTCATGATGTACAAATGCAATTTGTTCATTCTCGTGATACGCTCCCTTGACTAGTCTCACTTTGGCACCTACTTCCATTAGATGTAAAAGATCACTTGCACTACGCCTGAGTGCAGACTGGAGGACCACTCCTATTTCGGGATAATGAGCAAAGAGTTCTAAGTATAGCATTAATGTATCGTCTGTATACTTGGAAGACTCCATATCAATCCAGACAAATACGCGAAACTTCATTGCTCCATTGATAATAGCTTTCAGTTTTTTCAGACATAATTCATAGCTAATACACAAGCCAAGTTGCGAAGGCTTAACAGATATGCATCCATCAATTTGGTCTGCATGCAGTCGTTCTAATAGATCAGAATATTCTTTCGTTGTTCGATTTATCCTTTCCTCTTCAGTATTATCTTCACCAAGGTAATTCAAAATTGCTTTTTGTCCTTTCATATTGCAGCTTTTGGCCGCGATAAGAGCATCTTCCATATCCTGACCTGCCGCCCACTTTTTCACCAATCTCGTAAGTAGCCGTTCCATTAGTAAATAATTATGAGTATGTGAATGCCCAAGTTGATTATCTATATTCATTCAAGCATATCTACAGCTATCATAAGCAGAAGTGAGCCATATACTTTATTAGTACCTTGCCTACCAATACGTTAATACTATCATACATTTTTCTCCTTTATTCTGATATTCTTAAATGAAACATGTGAGTCTGCATCATGATTTTGAATTCCAATATATCCTTCAGTATTCCTATTGTCTGTGAATTCTGGCATTACCTTTTCACCATTTAAGGTAACGCTATATTTTTGACCTTTTACTTCTATCTCAAAGGTATTCCATTGACCTACTGGTTTCCAACCGATAGCATTACAATGAATGCCTTGTCCTTAAACATCATTTCAATGTGCCATTTCAATGTATAATTTCCTGTAGTTATAAACACTGCCACTATACTAGTGTCATCGTGGACAAGTTCCTAGAAATGCTGCATAATGTGTTCCAGCTTTATAGTTTTGATGATATACGACAGATAAAGCTAAAAAACTGAACTGCGTAATATTTATGAGGCAAAAAGCTGAACAATTAGAAACGGTGCAAGTCTAGGTTATTGAGATGAAGGTCTAGAGGCAAGTCAAACAGAAAATAGCACTTCATTTACAACTAAAGGCTTCAATTAGCTCTAACATGCAATATCTATGCAATCAGGCACTAACTTGTGTCCCAACCAGCAAAACGATATAGCTAACTAATTCCAATATAGTATTAAGCGTGAAAATGGAACACCTTCTTAAAATCATGCACAGGAAATGGAACATTTGAGCTCGGCTATGGAACAGCAACAAGAACAGCAGCAAGAACAAGTACAATGGAGAAAAGATAAAGTACAAGAGCTTTGTAGCAAAGGATACAGTCAAAGAGAGATATCTCAGATATTGCAAGTTGGATTAGCTACTGTTAATAGAGATGTATCGTATTTGAGGAATGAAGCTAAATCCAATATCAAAAAATACATTGACGAAAGACTGCCCGAAGAGTATGAGAAATGTCGTATAGGACTAAATGCAATTACAAAGGAAGCTTGGAATACAGCTCAAAATACAGAAGATAAAAGAGAAAAGATACAGGCATTATCTTTGGCTAAGGAGTGCTATTCAATGAAGCTAGAGCTGCTTACCAATGCTACTGTAGTAGATGATGCCATTGGGTTTGTATCTACAAAATCTAAAGATAAGGCGAACATAAAATCAGCTGTTGAAGACGATAAAGAAGTCCCTTGCCGGTGTATACAACACAGGTTCTTGGCCCTAAATATTAGTTAGTCATTAGTCATTTTGAATCGTATAGCAGTGTTCATTTCTACATTCGTTAAGCAACTCTCTGAGGTTTCCTATGTTTCAGTAATGATGTGTTGTAGTTTCAACTTGTTATTTCATTTATCATTTTTATCAGCTCTTCGTTTTCAATTGGTTTTTGAATAAATTGATTTTCCTTTAAATTACTAAATACATCTATAAATACTCGTGCTGTTAGAAAACATACCTTAACTTTATTATCTATCTTTTTGATTTCTCTATATAATTCCAAGCCATTCATTTTTTGCATTTTAATATCAAGAATCAAAACATCGTACAAATCCTTTCTAAAATTTTCCAATGCCAAGAAAGAATCATTGAAGGTATGAACTACAAATCCATTGTCTTCTAAAACCGTCGTTAATGTTAAACAAGTGTCAGATTCATCGTCTACAACGAAGATTCTCT
>JBJMFM010000213.1:0-4084 GCA_045808425.1 Nitrososphaeraceae archaeon
TGAAGATGAGTCCTACGTTAATGAAATCCTAAAAAAACTAAATGAAGCACTTGAAATTAGAACTCACACTGGTATGGGTAGTATCACTAGTACTAGTGGTAATGTACAAGCTGGATCTTCTCTAGTCTTGTCACTGATAAATACCTGAATCCTTTTTTGATATGAAGTACTTGTTAGGTCTACTTCTTAGTATCATGAATTCTAGCTCTTCGAGCGCAATTATATTCCAAAATTTCTTATATAAGTCAATATTCTTTTAGAAACCATACGCAAAACAAAAAGATCAAAATATTTCATGGTATTGATAATGTAATAAACACAGAATTACACTTTTTCTCTAATGCAAATAACAGAATTGATACTTGTATGAATTATACAAGGCCACAATTAGCAGTTGCACTTGAGCCAATAAGAAATGCATTCATTGATGCTAAAAATAGAGGTGTAAGGCTAAGGTATATTACTGAAATTACAACTGAAAATATTTCTTTTTGTAAAGAGCTGTTATCCACGGTTAGTGAGCTAAGCCACTTAGATGGAATAAAAGGAAACTTTATGATAAGCGAATCAGAGTATCTTGCTCCTGCAGTTTTATTAGAGAAAGGGAAAATAGCATCACACATCATCTACAGTAATCAAAAGGAAGTCGTAGAGCAACATCAGTATATGTTCGACACTCTGTGGAATAAGGCAATTTCAGCTCAACAGAGAATAATGGAGATAGAGCAAGGAGTAGAACCTATACAAACCAAAGTATTAGAAAATAAAGAGCAAATTTTCAATCATATGAAGTCTGTTATTGGGAATGCCTCTGAACGATCAGTTTGTTCTTCAATTGGCGCAATGCAATTAGTCCATAACAACTTCTTTGAGGAATATAAAAAAATAATAGATAAACACAGAAGAGACAGACAAGGCAAAGGTATAAGATGGATTACTTCTATTATAGACAAAGATAGCATAGATTTAGTCAAGATATTTCTGAATGCAGGAATACAGGTAAGACATGTAAGAAATTTAACACCAATGAGCTTTGCTGTTGATAACAAGCACTTCTATGCAACTATAGAAAAGATGGAGGAAGGTAAGATGATGGAAAGTCTTTTAATTAGTAATGAGCCTGTCTACATTAATCACTATAATTCTATATTCGAAGAGTTATGGAAAAATGGTATTGATGCTGCAGATAGAATAAAGAATATTGAACAAGGAGTTGACTTGACTTATATCGAAGTTGTTCCGAGTTCAGCTAAAGCACAGGAAATTTATCTGAATACTGTAAAGGAAGCTACAGCAGAAATATTATGGATATTCCCTACCGCCAACGCTTTTACTCGTCAAGATAAGATTGGAGCGATACCATTAGCAAAAAAGGCAGCAAAAGAAAGAAATGTAAAAATTAGAATATTGGTGCCTTTAAGTAGCTCAATTGAACAAAAAATACAGAAGCTAAAAGAAAATTGTCCTGATAATGTGATAGATGTCAAGTATATTGAACAAATGACAGAGACCAAAGCCACAATTTTGGTAGTTGATAGAAAGGCTTCATTGGTAATGGAATTAAGAGATGATTTAAAATCAACATTTGTTGAAGCAATAGGATTATCAACTTATTCTAATAGCAAAGCCGGAGTTTTATCTTATCTTGCAATATTTGAGAATCTGTGGAAACAATCTGATTTGTATGAACAACTAAAAATCAATGATAAGATGCAAAAAGAGTTTATTAATATAGCAGCACATGAATTAAGAACTCCTGTTCAACCAATACTTAGCTTATCTGAAATTCTTCAGTCCGATATAAGCAATAATACTAAACAACAAGAATTTTTAGATGCCATAGTTAGAAATGCAAAAAGGCTGCAGCGGCTTACGGAAAATATATTAGATATTACAAGAATTGAAAGCCACTCATTAGAATTAAGGAAAGAGCGATTTAGCTTAAATGAAAATATAAGAAATGTAATAAACGATATGAATAATCAAGCCGTACTTCGCAATAACAATAACAAAACTGTGTCTATATTATTTGAGCCCGAACAAGATATCATTGTAGAAGCAGATAAAGTAAGGATATATGGGGTTATTTCAAATCTGCTTAAAAATGCCATTCACTTTACAAAAGAAGGTACTATAAATATCGCAGCAGCAGAAAAGATGGATTACAATGAGGTCATAGTTAGCGTGAAGGATACAGGTCTAGGAATAGATCCTGAGATATTCCCTAGATTATTCACAAAGTTTGCTACAAGCTCAGTTACAGGAACCGGCTTAGGTTTATTTATCTCAAAGAGTATCGTGGAAGCTCATGGGGGAAAGATTTGGGCGCAAAACAATCCTGACGGCAGAGGAGCTACGTTTTACTTTAGCCTTCCATTAAGTAAATAAATGTATTATATTTAGTAGTGGACCAGTAAACTGAGAAACACAATATTCATGCATTTGGATAAAAAAGGCGAGGTAGTACAACAGTTCGATATTCATTAAGATTCAAAAAAATCAGCATCATTTAATGAAATTGACAATATCTTGACTCCTTCTTTAATGTCTATTGTACTTTGAACATCCTTCCAAACTATACTATGATTTGCTCCGACATCTACCGGCTTTGCGTCAATATTATTAGAGTGCTGTTTTTGTCGGCCTGAATTAGACCTGCTCCGTAGCGTGATATGTAATTACTTGGTTGGAAATATTGTAAAGCCGCCTGAATCATATTGCTATACTGCACATGCAACTAATGGGATCGATATCATGTTGGTAGTCGCTAGCGAGAACATAGCAATGATCCCACGTAATAATTGTTGAAAATTGATTCCAAAAATTCCCTTACATCTCTCTTTTTCCATTCAAAGATACTTTGAAAGTTTGGAAGAGTTGGAGGAATTGAATGGGATTCAAATGATGAAATGCTATCTAGGGTAATTTATTGTATAAATTTACTTAGATCTAGATCTGGTATTTTGATCTTCTCTCTTAATACATATTCAACTTCCTCATCCTCTTCTGTGAAGTTTTGTTGTAGCACATTATTACTATCTGATTTTCTATACCTTAAAGCCCAGATCTCTAAATAAAGGTATTACATATCCTGTCTTAAGCTCATCAGGATCGAGCTATCATATCCTAATGTCTACAGAATTGGCAATTAGTTGCCACGAGGGAAGGAGAAATGGATATGCGATAATAATCCCTGTAGGCTCGGCAAGATCCCTTCACTCTTTATTCAAAAGTAAAGTTCCTCTCACCTACACTACGAGGTTTTCTATGCACTACTAAGGATATTTAGTAGGCCTAAACCTACTTCGTATCTTTTCGCACACAGATATGTATACTATACACCTTCGCGCTTATTACCCTTTGGATAACAGTGTTCTGGAGTCAAATTTCATTTATCAGGTATTGCACTTCAAAGCCTAGAAGATTAAATTCCTCTTACTCTTTCAAGTTGTTGGAATTTTCTTTGTGTTATTGATTCTAACCTTCGTTGTTGCCTTGTTTTTCTCATCTTATCAAATCAACCCTTACCATTGCTTTCTTTGCAGTTACTTTATTTCCTATGGGAAGGACGTTGTTGTTGTTGTTGTTGTTGGAGCTGTATCCCTTGACACTTGCTCAAATGTTTTTGAACTGTTAACACCTATTCTAGAAATCTCCCTTGAATTATCTCTTGCAGTTTGAATAGATGTCTTGAATGCTTCCATTCCCACAAATAGCGTGTTATTTGCTAACCTCGTTGCAGCAATTGTATTATCAGCAAAACTACTAACTGCCCTTGCGTATAGCTCAGTTATGCTTCTTGGAGATGTCCAGTAATTCCAAAAAACGCCATATGCATTCTCTACTAACGGAACCCAGGCTGATTGAACCGAGTTGATAATTTGCCTTTGAGATTCCACATAATTGTCCACTATTTCTCTACCGGTTTTTATCGTTTGTTCTTGATAATCATTAACAACCTGAGTATAATGCGGGATATCTTTTCTTGATTCATCTGTTGCTCTTCTAATATTGTTTTTGGTCTCGTCTAATGCTTTATTGATAACTTGTTGTTGCTCTTCTATTCTTCTTTGCTGTACTTGTT
>JBJMFM010000214.1:0-34259 GCA_045808425.1 Nitrososphaeraceae archaeon
GCAAAACCTGACATAATTTCAGTCGGCTATCTGACACATTCTCCTAAAGCCGTTGATTTCAGTTTGGAAGTAATAGAAAGAAAAAAAGATAATAAATCTCAAATTGAATCTCAAATTTAATATAATATATGATGATAAACAATAAATTGGCTGATTAGAGACTAGAGTGTGCCCATTTCATGGGTCAATAAGTTAGACACGTAGACCTGCTCAAAAGATCATATCATTAGTAACTATACAATAATGAATTCTTTTGATGAGTTTATATATATATTAAATTGCCAACATCCTATCTATTGATAGTTTTGCTTTTTCAGCAATATTGGCAGGCACCTTCACTTCATACACCATATCCGCGAGTGAATTATGAACTTTTTCTAAATTAATCTTCTTCATATATTTGCATATTGCGTCTTCCTTTATAGGTATAAACTCCTTATTTGGATTTTCCTTTTTCATTCTATGAATGATACCTGTTTCTGTTGCAATTACAAATTGTTTTGCATCAGATGTTCTAGCATGATTCATCATACCCTCAGTAGATAATACGTGACCATTTTTGGCCAAGTCTCCTCTCGACATATGATATAAGGTAGATGATGTACAGCTGCATTCTGGATGAACCAAAAACTCTGCATTTCTAAAACTTGTTAACATAGTGTTAATTTGTTCTGCATTTATGCCCGCATGTACGTGACATTCGCCGGGCCAAATATGCATGTTCTTCCTTTTGGTGATCTCTGCTACATAAGATCCCAAGAACATATCTGGTAGAAAAAGTATTTCTTTACTTTCAGGTATGCTTTTTATTATTTTAACTGCGTTTGAAGAAGTACAACAATAGTCTGAGAGAGCCTTTATGGCAGCTGATGTGTTAACGTAACTCACTACTATAGCGTTTGGATGTTCACTGATCCACGATTTTAGCTCATCCACATTAATTGAGGAGGCCAGCGAACAGCCTGCACCCAAGTCTGGAATAAGAATTTTCTTATCTTGACATATAATTGAAGCGGTTTCAGCCATAAAATATACACCACAAAATAATATGATGTCAGCATCTGTTTGTGCTGCGTTTTTTGATAAAGCCAATGAATCACCTATAAAGTCAGCTATGTCTTGTACCTCAGGCAATTGGTAATTGTGGGCAAGGATCACTGCATTTCTATCTTGCTTTAAAGCCAGAATTTGCTTTCTGTAATCTATATCTAACATAGTCATTTTGATAGATGACCATTATCTGTGCTACCATTACATTTAAAGTAGTATAATCTAGGATAGCATTGCCTCATGACCGCTCAATACAGGCAATACTTGCCTCCTTTATCTATTTCGTACAGTAAATTATGTAATGTCCAGATTATAGACCAATATATTATCTAGATATGCATACGTTTTGATTATTTGTTGCAATCAGCGTATGCACACAAGACGCTGACAACAATTAACTCACATACTGAAAAACATCTTCTTGTGTACCTGTAAAAAACAAAAGTTGTGCTGACGACTAGTACACATGTTCTTAACTTGTTTCTTGATTTGTAGTCGCTGCTGTTGTTGTCGAAGATGACGATGATGATGATGTACCATCAACTATTTCGGCAATAGCAAATCTGTTTCCTACTTGAACTACTCTAATCTTTGCGTTCTGACCAACTTTTCCTTCCTTGACGAAGATCACAAATCCCTGTATTCTTGCAATACCATCACCCTTTCTACTTATTTCTGTTATCTGAACCTCGTACTCTTTACCAGTCTCAACTGGTTTGGGACCAAGGTTATCATTTCTTCTAAATCCTCCGTAACTCATTCCTTTTGTACCTTAGTTGAAACCATATCAAAACCATATATAAACTGTCGATTGCATATAACGATTTTACTGCATGAACTTCTGGTGTAAGTATCAAGTACCTATTCTGATATTATCATCACACACTGACCGTAAACACTCTATTGCAGATAATACAGCAAGAAAACTTGTCTTAGGATTAGTTGGACTTGGTATATTACGAACTGATAATGTCATTTCGCCAAATTTTCCATTCACGGTGATCTCGTGTTGGTTTCTATCTGTATTAGGATCAACGATAATCTTGACCATTGTATTTTCGATTCCAACACCAGCTAACCCAAGTACTGCCGCTACGTTCACATTTGACGGAAATTTTTTTACAGCATCAGCAGCGCTTCCTTCATAGATAACAGTTTTCTGATTTAGTTTGGAAGGATCAAATCCTGCCATATTGAAAAAAGGAGCATCAGAAAGTGCTTTAGGACTTTTTGTTGTAGAAAGCATCACGGAGTCGATCAGATGTCTTACACTTCGAATGGCATCAATACCCGCTATAGCACCAGTAGGCACATAAATATGACACTGGTTGTGAGACGCTTTATCCAGCAACTCAGACAATAAAAGTTGATCTGCAAGCGCGCCGACGCTCATTATCATCAAGCTTTTGCCATTTTCAACTATTTTTTTACAAAAGCTATTTACTGCATCTTGTGATGCGGCCTCCACAACGATGTCTGTACCTTTAAAGGAACGTGAAGAGATAAATTCTGTGAAGTCAGAAAAAATATGAGGATCGTTGTGATGCAGTTTGGATCTTAATTCATAAGCAGCACTTTTTACCTTGTCAAAAAGAGTAACTATAGATGCATTCTTAATCCTACCACTATCAATTGCAAAAGCAATCTCTTTTCCAATAGTACCACAGCCAATTAGTGCAACACCCTTAATCATAGCTGCTCATTTCGCCTTTGTACGATATTAATTAAATCGATAATATATAGAAACATTTGTAATTTATGCTCTGGCGATATTTGGATAGCGTATATATGTATTGTTATCTAAAGGTACGCTACAAAAAGAATCGCAATAGAAAAGTTGTACCTCCTTGGCCGAGTCAAGATTTGAGGATGCCTAGCATTATTTTAAAATTGCAGTTCAGACATGTTTATTCAAGTTACAGCATATATCCAAAAACTAATTTGTTCAACACGAAACCTAAAAACGGATTGAAAAAGTAACTAGACCTACATCATCTTCTTCCAGGTCTTTCTGGCTTTCTCTGTCCCGGTAATCTTCTCTTTTCAAAACGTTTTACAAAATTATTTTTATTACGAATTTTTGATACTGGGCTAAGCCTCGGCTTCCCCTGAATTTTTGGCGTCTGTCCTCTTACCTTTCCGGCTTTCGTAAGTGACCCGTGTGTTGGCATGTATAATCAAAAACTGTACAGAACAGAGGACATATTTAATTTTTCCATTTTGTCACTACTAATACAAGAATTTAGGTGATTAAAAGTTGCAGTGTTAAATGCGCTTTAGAATAAATTAAAATTCTATGACATTTTTCGAAGATAGTCAAATGTACTATAAATATTATGTAGCAGGTATATATAGCTCCTTTATAAAGCCAATTCAGGATGCCCCAGACTAAACCAATTGTTAGTATAGAGAATGTAGTTGCCTCAGCAACCGTAAATCAGACCGTAAACTTAAACTTGATCACCCAGATCTTTCCAGATGTAGAATATCACCCAGATCAATTTCCAGGACTGGTTTTCAGATTAAAATCCCCGAAAACTGCTACACTAATCTTCAGTTCTGGCAAAATGGTCTGCACGGGAGCAAAATCAGAGGACCAAGCAATTAAAGCAGTTAAAAATGTAGTTCAAAAGTTAAAGAAAGGAGGAATTCCTATTGAACATGAACCACAAATTGAAATCCAAAACATTGTCGCCTCTGCGAGCCTTGGTGGAAAGATTCATCTTGAGCTTGCAGCCAGGGTACTTCCAAGAAGTATGTATGAACCAGAACAGTTTCCGGGTTTGATACATAGAATGTTGGATCCCAAAACAGTAATTCTGTTATTTGCCAGCGGTAAGCTAGTCTGTACAGGCGCCAAGAAAGAAAGCGAAGTATATAGAGCAGTACACAATTTGCACACTTTGCTAGAAGAAAAGAATCTAATGATCTATGAGAGCTAATAAACTGCTGCAATTCATTAGTTTAAAATATTGTTATAAAGATTATCTCATATGGTTGAATCTTTCCTATTTTTTATTTATCTCAAAGGTTACCAATTTGCTGCTACTCAGGTACCTGTCTTAACTGTTGTAATACATTTGTCTTCATGATTATTTCGTTCTGGAGTGAATTGGTCTGAAAAATTTTTAATTATTTGTAGTGCCAATTGTTCTGATATGCCAGAGCTCTGGTTCAAATATGGTACTACTGACATTGTGTTGAATATTAAATACGAAAACTTACTTAAACATGTCACAGCCTCAAACTTTGCATTATTATCAGAGGAGGAAATAAAAAAACGCCTAAGCGACGTTGTCTTAACCGAGGATACCTTTATTTTTGCATTATCGGATACTAAATCAGTTGCTACGGTTGTCACCATGCTTGTTCATATGGCACGCGCAAAGGGGATTGAGAACATGCCTGTCGCTGTCATGCCAAAGATACATCATGTGTTGAAAAATAATCTTGCAGATAAGACAATCCTGATTAACCAAATTGACTATCAGTCATTTCATACTAAAATCAAACATCTCCCACATGTAGTCTTCATCTCCCAGATAACATACGATCCTTTATTCGGATATGGCGGCACACCTACTATACTACTGCGTAATTATATACATAGTCACATGTTAGAAGCTTTTAATGCACGTCAAGACAATTTGCCAAAACCAGCTGTCAGGGGACCGCCATTAGACGTAGTGTTTTCCTACGTTGAAGATATTCCTGCTAAATCGATCCAAATCATAGCAAATTCTTTTGGCATTGCTGGCATTTGCTGTGGAGATATGGTGGAATCATTTGAAGAAGCCATAACAGAATTGAACTCCATTTCAGTAGTCGATACGGAATTGACCAAGTCTGCAGTCATCAATACAAGCAGCGAAATAGGCCCGCATTTAACTCTTATGGATTCATTAAATTCATTATGGAATGCGATTCATATCGTTAGAGAAAACGGATCAGCAATACTGCTTTCTGAAAACTCTGCGGGACTGGGAGGACGTGCATTACAAATGTTTGTTGAAGGAAGATTAAATATTGAAGATTACTCACATAAACAATCAGAATATGTTGAGGGCCTTGAACACCTCATATATATTGAAGAATTATTGCAGAAATATGAGCTGGGAATAGTGTCTACATTGCCACAGTACTATTTAAAAACAAAGTTAGGAATCAAAACATATGGAAGTGTAAAAAATATGATAGAGGAACTGCTTAGTAAATACGGAAAAAACCATAAAGTCCTAGTGGTGTCTGATCCTGATGTTCTCATCCTAAGAGCTAACAGAAATCTTGCGTAATGTATATATGTATATAGAGATAGATGACGAATTGAAACCTTCTATCGGCAAGGAATAGCACAGTTGTTTTTCTGATAAGGTTAAATAATTTGTTCTGTCATATTCGAACAGTTGCAAACAGGTCTGCGAAGAGTAGGCGATTATACGATTCGTCGATGTGAAGACAGAGATCTTACCTCTGTAGTTAACATTAACATGGTTACCCTTCCAGAACATTATTCTGATTATTTTTTTGAATCTCTCCTCCGAGAGCTACCCGAGGCATTTATTGTTGCAGAAGTTGATGAGAAGGTAGTAGGTTATATTATGTGCAAAATTGAATTTGGTTTCTCAAATTTTAGGAAATTAGGATTCGTCAAGAAGGGCCACGTAGTATCAGTAGCAGTTTTAGATCAACATCGTGGAAAGGGTATAGGTAAGGCTTTGATGCTTGAAGGTATTAATGGTGTTGTTAGCAGAAAAAGTGATGAGATTTATCTTGAAGTGCGAATAAGCAACACACAAGCAATTAGAATGTATCAAAAGCTCGGCTTTCAAATCAAATCTAGACTTCGCTCTTATTATAGGGATGGAGAGGATGCATATCTTATGGCATTCGAATTTAGTTAGATATCTAAATAAGATGCTTTGAATGCCTAGAACGCATGAAAGGGATAAAAAGAACTGGTAAGGCTGGAGGATTTGTTCTTTTGATTGTTTCAGTTATAGCATTTGTGACCTACACTTATCTTCTAATGGCAACAGAGCTGGGAACAGTGATCCTTAAACTTACTGTACTTGGGGCAGTTGCAATTTTATTAGCAGTATTTGGGTGGATAGGATATACAATAATTACGGCTCCACAATCCGAATAAAAATTGGTCTATGATGGCTCACCATCAACAATAACCTCAGATACTGTTTGATACAACCGTGGTCCTACCTCCCTGACCACTCGTGTAGAAACTATCCTATACACATGATTAGCAAATGCATGCTTTACATCTACCGCAGCGTTATCTAAAGCAAGCTTTCTCGAAGGAGCCTTTATATGCGCGAAGTAATGTATCATACCTTTCTTGTTTTTTAATGCCAATACCGCGGAATCTACAAATTCCTTTGCCTTTTCTGGTAATGGCATAAGAACTCGCGTAGAAGAACCTTTAAGTTGCTTATTTATCACTTCTCTTGCGTCTCCGCAAATGGGGATAACTCTTTCTTGTACTTTGTTTAATTTTGCATTAATAAGAGCCAACTCATTGGCCACAGGATTGGAATCAATGCTATACACCCTACAACTATTGTTGTTTTTCGCAATGAGAATAGAATACGTTCCTACTCCAGCAAACATGTTTGTAATAATCTCGTTGTCTGTTGTCATCCTAGAGACCCGCATTCTTTCAGTTGACAGTCTAGGGGAGAAATATGTCTTCATAACATCTACTTTGAATCTGCAACCGTGCTCCTTATATTCAGTGACTGTAGAATTGGCTCCTGCAAGATACTCCAAATTACGTATTCTATAATCTCCTTGAACGGCGGAGGTTTGCGCAAAAATAGATTTAGCAGATTTAACATTCATAAGAATTGTGTTTGCGATTATTTGCTTTTTTGAATTCAAAGAATCCGGAATCTTTAATATAATTATACCGCCAATTATGTCAAATGCTGAATATACTTTGGATACCTCTTCAGGAGGTAAAACTTCCTTTAAGATGCTTTTTAGTATATGTGCCATACATAATGCAGACTAATTCTTGACGTAGTAGAAGTTGCCAGATTCTTTTTGCATCCTATCAAGCCTCCCACCTTCCTTATTTACACGCGGCCTACCAGTATTTTCATCTCTTCTGTATGTTATGGACAACGCTTTTAAGAACTGGTTCAGTCCTATCTCTTTATGCAGCGGAGGCCCGGCTGAACCGTCTAACCCTGGGTGCCCCTGGAAAATTACCAATGAATCTGCCACAAGATCTATTAACTGCATGTCGTGATCTATTACTATAGCAGATTTGCCATGCGAGCGAACAAAACGCTGGAGAAATTTAGCGAGTGCGATCCTATCCTCTACATCCAAGAACGCAGATGGTTCATCTAACGCGTATATCTCAGCCTGTCGAAGTAAAGATGCTGCCACTGCAACCTTTTGCAATTCTCCTCCGCTGAGGCTTTTAACATTTTTATCGTACAATTTCTTCATTCCCATTGGAATTAAAATCTGCTCCTCCAGCAGAGAATTTTCAATCTCCTTACCATGTGCCACATATAACAGTGAACGCACGTCGCCGTCATAATCCTGATTGAGGTATTGAGGTTTAAATGAAATCCTGGAAGTAATTTCAATAGTGCCAGAATCAGGTTTCTCTACTCCCGCTAACATTCTCATGTATGTTGTTTTTCCTAAGGCATTAGCACCTACTACTCCCAAGATCTCTCCTCTTCTCAGCTGACCTGAAGACGCTCTTAGCTCAAACGATTTAAACGATTTTGTAATATTCGTATAACGAGCGACAACAATATCTGAAATCATATCTTCAACAGAACTTGTAGTATCAAACTTAAAGGGTCTTTCTCTGAATCTTACATTATCCGCTGGGCTGAATCCTTCAAGGAAATTATTGATACCAACCTTTGTGCTCTGTAGACTAGAAACGATCCCATAGGCCCCTGGCTCACCATATAGAATATGAATATAATCTGAAAGATAATCTAGTAGTGTAATATCGTGTTCCACTACCATAACACTCTTTCCTTCTTTTGCAAGATTCTGGATAACTCTGGCAACCGCAAGCCTCTGGTAAATATCATTATACGATGAAGGTTCATCAAAAAAGTAATAGTCAGCGTCTTTAGCGGCCGCTACTGCCACTGCTAATCTTTGTAATTCTCCGCCACTCAATTGGCTTATATTCCTATTAAGTACATCTTTTAATCCAAGTTCATCTACTAAATTTTCAGTTATATTTCTCTCATCATAATTTTTTAATAATTCTATTGCGGTTCCCTTGAACGCTTTTGGAATTAAATAAACAAGTTGAGGTTTAATTGAAGCGCGCATAGTACCATTAGCAATCTTCTCAAAGTGGGATTTCAATTCTGTTCCATGGAAGTACTTGATAACCTGCTCATGTGTAATTTCATTATCGTAACTGCCGAAATTAGGCTTGATGTTACCAGAGAGAATGTTCACTATGGTTGATTTGCCTATGCCGTTTCTTCCGAGCAAACCAACAACGGATCCTTTCTTTGGTGTTGGAAGACGGTATAATCTAAAAGAGTTAATGCCGTACTGGTGGATTTTGTCTTCACCTAATTCCTTAGCCAAATTAACAATAACAATTGCATCAAAAGGACATTTCTTTACACAAATGCCGCATCCGGTACAAAGATCTTCCGAAATTACAGCCTTTCCATCCTCTTGTCGTTGAACTATACACTCTCCCCCCGTCTTATTTACAGGACAGTATATTATACATTCTAATCCGCATTTCTTAGGCTGGCATAATTCTTGGTCCAAAACTGCCACCCTGTGTGTAAATCCTGTCGAATCTCCCAATGCTATACATTCATTTTTTGCGTTAATGCGTTATATAGCTTGTGTGTGATCTGCTATTAATGGGTAGACAGGATGCTTTCATGGCCTAGCACATAAATTTATAGAATGTTATTGATATATGATTGTCAGATTTTAGTAAAAATGAACTCAAGTTCCGATATTGTTAAATCATTCAACGACTATACCATGTCAGTTCTAACATTCTGATTAAGATATATTCTTTATTCAGAGTTATTTTCTGTACAATTCGATCCTTTCGAAAGAATTCAAATAAAAATCTATTTTGCCTATGGCATCCAGAATCAAATTAAATAAAATTAAATTAAATTAAATCCTACGATGCAGCCCTACCATCAGCTTGTTCAATAGCTTTTGTACATTATTCCTGCTGGTTAAATCATTTATCGTGGTACAAAGGTCACAATGGGAAGATTAAATTAACCCCTTGACAATATTGATTTCAGCCGGCCATAGCGACAGGGTGCGACCCGGTCCCATTCCGAACCCGGCAGTCAAACCTGGCGACGCTGCTGCTATACTGACCTGCGAAAGCGGTCGGAAAACAGCAGTGCTGGCGTCAAATCATGTTAACTTATATGACATATCCACAATATTGTACAGATGCAGAAACATTACAAGCTAGGTTGAACTGATAATGCACTTTTAATATATAAAAAAATGAAATGAAGCTGTAATAAAAGCTCTAGAATTTGCTATGGATGTGAGGACAAGAGTCACGTACCTAGGAGTTCTTACCATTTGGCTCTATTTCAAGAAGGATAACAAATACAGCGATTAAACTATGATAAAAAATTTAGTGTATCGCTATGCAGCGACACTGTAGTATTATTTCCCCTACTTCTATAACTGACCTACTACTATCTCAAGTCAGAATCATCTCCCAGGTGAACTCGTTTTAGCAGCTCCTTAATGTTCAGTCCTATGCGGTCAATCACATTGTATATTGATGCTAAACCACTTGGCTCCCATACTTGAGTTTCTACAATACACGCATAATTTGCGACTTTAACTGATATTCTCCTTACCTCTTCTTTCATTATATTTTTGGTAAAATACCTGTACAGGATATTGTCCCCTGTCAAAATATCCGCAAGAATACCACCGCTCCAGCCGAGTTTGGTAACCCTTCCGTTACGCAGATTAAAGTAGGGACTAGCACACAACAATTTGAGAATATTTTCGTCATTTTCTATAATATGTTGATCTTCTAGTACACAATAAACATTAAAAAATGGCCCCATACGCACGATATCCTCAACACCAATATAGTCAATATTCTGATCATAGATTTTAAGAAAACCATCTCTATTCAATAGCCATCTCTCAAAGTATGGACGTAGAGCAGCGGGTATGTCAACTTGCATCTTTCCTATCCTGCAGTTAATGCCCACAGAGCACAGTTCTTCCACAAGATTTTCCATCTGGAATATTGGCAATAGTTCATATAGCTATAATCAAGTATTAAACATAGTCAATCAACTGAATATTATTTAAAAATATCGTAGATAGGAAAAATATCCTATGAAGATATTCTACAAAATTATCAGCTGATGAACAGCCGAACAAATATGTACATTATAGATAGGAAATATGAATGTGTGGCTGTTTTCTTTCCAGTTCATTTGCACACATCTTCGAGTTGACTAGAGATAATACCATGTTGAATGGAATGAATACCATCAATGAACACCATCTAGAAGCATCGGTTTATGGCTGATTTATAGCCTAGTGTTATTGCCGTCCTCTGTTAATAATTTTACTATCGTTCTTAATCCAAATCCTGTTGCACCTTTAGGATTATAGCTACGCTCATAGGTTCCCTCTTGAGTCCAAGCGGTTCCTGCAATGTCCAAATGTACCCATGGAACATCGCAGGTAAAATTTGATAAGAAAGCAGCCGCAGTTATAGCACCACCAGGTCTTCCTCCAATATTCTTAATATCTGCAACAGTGCTTCTGAGTTGATCATGAAATTCATCATACAATGGAAGCTCCCATATTTTTTCTCCTGTTTCTTGAGATATCCTTGTTAACCTGTAAATAAGCTCTTTGCTGGTTCCGATAGCTGCAGCAACATTAGAACCTAGCGCAATAATGCATGCGCCAGTCAATGTTGCCAAATCGATAATGGCTTTAGGATGATATGAATTGATACCATATGCAATTGCATCCGCAAGAATGATTCTACCTTCCGCATCTGTGTTTAAGACTTCAACTGTTTTGCCATTGTACATTTGTATTATGTCACCCGGTCTATATGATGCCGCGGAAGGCATATTTTCAACACATGGGATTATAGCAACAATATTTAATGAAAGTTTTAATGATGATATCGCCTTTAGTATGCCAAGAACTGTGCAGCCTCCACATTTATCAAATTTCATCTCATCCATCTTATCTCCAGGCTTTAATGAAATGCCTCCAGTATCAAAAGTAACTGCTTTTCCTATCAGAAGGTAAGGCTTTTGCTCATCAGGAGCTCCACTGTATTCTAAAATTATCACTTTAGGAGGATTATTACTCCCTTTTCCTACGGCGACAACTCCAGCTAATCGAATCGATTCCATTTCATATCTCTCTATAATCCTCGTCTTCATTTGATACTCGTTGCCAAGTGATGTAGCAAAGTTGGCTAAATTTGCAGGCGAACATTCGTTTGGAGGAAGGTTGCCTAGGTCACGTGCAAAATATACTGCCTGGGCTATTAAATTTACCTTATCTATAAGAGGCTGGTACTTTGACGACTCAGAATTAGCTAGTATAGTTATTTCGTTAGGCTTTGGAGAACCATTCTCTTCATTGTTAGTTTTATATCGATTAAAAGAATAAAGTGAAAGCAAAATACCTTCAGCAATTGCTTCGATCAAACCTTCATCTAATTTATTAGAAAATGGTATAAGAGAAAGATCTGCCAGTCCCATCTCTTTTGCCTTTAAAGCTGCTTTCCCTGCAATGATCCTTGCTGTTTCGTTTGTAAATTTTTCTCTCCTACCAAGGCCAATGAGCATAACCTTTTTTATTGGTCCATTGCCCACCGTATACAAAATAATATTAGAGCCGAGCAGGCCTTTGAATTCTTTATTATTGATGATTTCTTCTACCGTCGTAGACAGAAAAGGATCAATTTCATTTAACTGTGTAAAGTCATGTTCGTTTTCAAATATACCTATTACCAGAACTGATGTCTTTCTCTTCTTCTTCTTATCAATTTTTGAGTCTTCTATTCTGATCTCCACCATCCAATGGCAGTAATAACACACTTTATTTTAAACTATTGAGACGAAAGTAGCTATGCACGCCAACCTATTTCCTAACCCGTTGTTATCGTACTGCTAAATTATACTAAGTTGAAAAACACGTTCACAAAATTAAGCGAGATTGAGATAGTGCATCCAACCAGTATTAAAGAAGATGTGGCAAACTGCCAATAGGGCATGGTATAACGATGATATTTGATTTGCTCGACCTTACGAGAATGTATTGTCAACTTCATGATTTTAGGTTATGTTTAAATCTTGATGGCAAAATGGCCGTTGAACTCGCTGACTATAATAGTGTATGCAAGAATAGATATTATAATATGATTTGAGGACGCAGCTATATCACTAGAGAATACTAATAATATTTTTATGTATGCGCCATTAAATTGCATGAATTTGGTCTATAGACATATCTTTTTATGCTCGCTAATTGGTTTTTTCTATATGATATTCCACGCACCGGATGGTAGTCCTCAACATGGCCTTTAATATGAGATATCTAGATCTGAAAAGGAAAATACGAGACGTGCGTATGCTTGCAATTCAAGGGATTGCAGAAGCCGGCTCAGGTCACCCGGGCGCATCATTTTCTGCGGCAGAAATTATGGGTACGCTATACTTTAGGAAGATGAAACACAATCCTTCAAAGCCAGACTGGGGGGAGAGAGATTACTTTATAAATTCAAAAGCTCATTCCGCTCCAGGATATTATGCCACATTAGCAATGGCAGGATACTTTCCAACTGAAGAAATAAACACATTACGAAAAATTGGTGCTCGCCTTCAGGGTCATCCTGTAAGATATTCGCAACAGCAAAAACATCATAGCGTACCCGGTATAGAATACTCGGGTGGCTCGGAAGGTATCGGGCTGTCTGTGTCGATAGGTATTGCGATTGCCAATAAACTTGATGGCAAAAAGAATCGTGTATATACTTTGCTTGGAGACGGGGAGTCAAATGAAGGACAGATCTGGGAAGGGGCTATGGCTGCTCCCAAATTCAAATTGGACAATCTTATTGCAATATTAGACCGGAATCGTATACAGCAGGATGGTTTCACAGAAGATGTAATGCCTCTTGATCCGCTGCGTGATAAGTGGCTAGCTTTTAATTGGAATGTAATCGAGATAGATGGTCACAAGGTTGAACAGATCATCGATGCTCTTAATAAGGCGAGTCAATTAGAAGACAAACCCACTCTTCTCATAGCCAACACGATCAAGGGTAATGGAATTAAGCATATGACTAATAATCCCCAATGGCATGGCAAAGCTCCTCCAAGGAAACATACTCCTGTATTGTTGCAAGAACTTGAAAGCGAGTGTTTAATTGCACCCTCTATTATTGCAGGCGAACGCGAAAACTATGAAGAAAAGGTTAGAAAAGCTGAACGTGGCGGCGCAGATATCATCCATTTAGATGTCATGGATGGCCGATTTGTCCCAAATACTACTTTCTTTGCCGACACTGTCAGAAAACTGCGTCATATCACTAGTCTACCGTTTGATGTACATCTTATGATTGAGGATCCAATGAAATACATACAACACTATATAGACGCTAGGTGTGACATAATTACAGTTCATGCAGAGGCGTGTCATGAAAATGAATTTCTGACTATTAAAGAGAAACTACTGGCTAGCGGTATAAGTCCAGGGATCGCGATAAATCCCTCGACCGATCTTCCAGACTGGATCTATTCCCATACAGACGATATTGACGTGGTGATTATAATGTCAGTAAACCCAGGTTTTGCAGGACAAAAATTCATCCCAGAAGTTTTGCCGAAAATGGTAAATACAAACAGAAAGCTTAGGGAGCATGGCTTCAAGGGGTATATTGAAGCTGATGGAGGAATAGATGCAACCAATTTGCAGCAAGTATACGATTCTGGCGCGAGAATTCTTGTTGCAGGCAGTGCGGTATACGGAAGCTCGGATATCCATGGAGCAATAATTCAGTTACGACACAAAGCAAATGTCGCATTAGAAAAGAGGCTTATAGAACACGCGACGAGTATAGGAATAAGATCAGATTGGATGAAGATACGTAAACATATATTGATTCCCCTAGCAAGTGAACTTGAAATAGAAGGAGAGCTTCATGCAATTAAGTAGTGAAAAAAAAACACAAGATATGAGGAGTGTATACGCTGATACACTAGTGGAGTTAGGTCGATCTTGTCATGAAGTAGTTTGTGTTGGAGCAGATACTACCGATTCAATTAAGACTAAGAAATTCGGAGATAGATACCCCGACAGAATGTTTAATGTTGGTATAGCGGAGGCAAATCTTGTTTCTATAGCAGCCGGCCTTGCCATAGCGGGTAAAATTGCATTTGCTAGTACCTATGCTGCATTTCTCCCTGGTAGATGCCTGGATCAAATACGCAATGCAATATGCTACCCAAATCTCAATGTAAAGCTGGTTGTCTCGCATGCTGGCTTGACTGTAGGACCTGATGGAGCTTCGCATCAGCAGATCGAAGATTTTTCGACTATGCGATGTATTCCAAACATGCGGGTAATTGTACCTGCTGATGCGGTGTCTGTGAGCCACTTAATCAGGGCAATAGCAAAGACTCCCGGACCGTTTTACGTCAGACTTGCTAGGCCATCTAGCGAGGTAATCTATGCAGAAAGCGCTCTGTTTGAATTAAGTAAAGGAAACATCCTGCGGGAGGGCTCAGATGCAACCATTATATCCTGTGGCTTAATGGTGGCAAGATCATTGGAGGCAGCAGACATTTTGAAGAGAAGTGAAGGGATTTCGTGTATGGTTATAGACATGTTTTCGATTAAACCTATTGATAACGATCTCATAGCGAGATGTGCCAAGGATACTGGCGCCATCGTTACCGCCGAAGAACACAATATTATAGGAGGACTTGGTGGAGCAGTGGCAGAAGCATCTGCTGAAAGCTATCCTGTGCCGATGAAGCGGATAGGCATTCATGACTCATTCGGAGAATCTGCTAGGGATGAAGAGATTGATTTACTTTTAGAAAAATATGCGCTAACCAGTACGAAAATAGCGCAAGCAGTAGTGGAGACAAGGAGAAGAACCAAAAGGTGAAAATATTTCTAGATACTGCTAATCTGAAGGCTATTAATACATATAATGATATGGGACTCGTTGACGGTATTACAACAAACCCCACACTTCTGTCTAAGGAAAAACAAAACCCAGCGGAGTTGATGCGAGAAATTGTTAAAATTGTAAAGGGGCCAGTAAGCCTAGAAGTTATAGCCACGGAAACAGATCAAATGTTAGAAGAAGCACATAAGTTAAAGAAGTTTGGTCAAAATGTGATTGTCAAAATTCCAATGACTTCAAATGGTATGAAAGCCGTTAAAAAGCTTAAAGAAGATGGAATCGAAACAAATGTTACGCTTATTTTCTCTGCTAATCAGGCGATCCTAGCAGCAAAGGCAGGCGCTTCTTACGTCAGTCCATTTATTGGAAGGCTAGATGATATAGGAAACGAAGGAATGATTCTTATTAAAGAAATTACTCAAATCCTTAGGAATTATCAATTTAAGACTGAAGTTCTCGTAGCAAGTATAAGACACCCTGTTCATGTTATTGAAGCAGGAAAAATAGGGGCCGATATAGTTACACTTCCTCCGGATATTTTAGGAAAAATGCTTACCCACCCACTTACTGACAAGGGTCTTGCTTTATTTCTCTCAGATTGGGAGAAAGTAAAAAATGAGAATCCCTCGGTCCAATATTGAGCAGTCTATTTGCGTTTCTAATTAAAAAAATATTATCGCCACGATAGATAGTCGTGATTATGTATAGAAAAACAATATCTATGTGATCTACATAAAAGTCCACAAATAAATATGGTAATGTGAATATCCAAGATGAGTATTAGCTCTAATAGCATCTGAAAAAACTTGATTCATATATGTACATATGCTATACGTTTTGAGTATAGACGCAAGCAGGCATATGCCTGTATTTTTATTTGAAAGTCTAATGAAAATTGACTGGCTGTCCCTTGTCATCTTTTTTAAATATATCTTAAAATACGCTGTTTGTCAATGTATTTATGGAATTATTGCTCTAGGATAGACAGTATAAACATGAAACATCACAAAAAACAATTTAGTTCATCACAACAGCAAAAAACAGCTGTATTTGGTAATGCTACGGCGATGATAGGTAAAAATATTCTTACATTAACGTTCAATATAGAAGTCGCTAATCAATTAGATCTTAAACATAATGAATCGCTAATTTATGAGGTAGTAAATAATCGGCTAGTTGTAAGAAAGAAGGAAAAAGAATTCTAGGCGTAACTTCACTAACAATAAAATAATATAAGTTTCTGTAACATGTATAATAATACCATTATACATGGTCACTATCGATATTGTTTTCAAGAACGTGTGTAATGCTTTGCTTTAGAGCTGATTCTATTAGATTGCAAAACTTCCCTGGGTGCTTGGAAAGATGATAGAAAAAGATCTCAACTACACGTTTGTGAGAATCTTATTATTTGTTAAAATATAACAGCAATAAAGTGATTTAGTTTCTCTAACTTTTGAAAGCCGAATTAACAAATTCTAGTTTTTCGAAAATTCACTAGATCTTATGTTGATATCTAGATTCGTAATAGATTTATAACTTTTTTTGGTATATCCTGCAATCTACTAACAGCTAGAGTTTTTTGATAATTTAAATATCTTAGATTATGAGCTATAGCAACTGAATCGTTTATAGTTCTTCCTACTCCGAGTCCCACCATGTTTATGCCCATCTTTCTATAAGATAGAACCATTTCGCGAACAGCGCTAGAATCGGAGGGTTCACCGTCAGTCAAAGTTACCATTATCTCCGGTTTAAACGACTTTGTAATAGGGAGCAACAATCCGTATATCTCTGCAAGCGGAGTCCCGCCACTTGCTTTTATCTGCGCTAGCCGTCTTGCACTAATTGCAGACCATTTTATATTCAGAGGTTTTATTATCCAGCACTTTACTTGTCTAGCCTCAGTACTAAATGCATAAACTGCGAATTTTATCCCTAGATGATGTAATGCTTCACATAAAGCAATTGTTGCTTGCTTGTATTGTAATTCCACATCTTCAATACTACTAGAATGATCAAGCAAAATAGCAACTTTTGTTCTAATGGACAATTTAACATCTGTCAGAAATGGCTTTGGCAACATTTCAGCATAACTTTCAGGGTCAAATTCTTCGCCAGTTTTATCATGTCGTTCTACCCAGCCAGTCTTCCAGCCCCTAAATGCAGCTTTTACCTTTTCGATCAGATCCATGTCGTATATTTGTGTCTCATCCAAATCCAATCTTTTGGGGATGCTCAATCCAAGGTTCTCTAAGCTCTCATAACCCTTATTTTCGGTCTTTGTGCTCTCATTTAATAGTGTGTTAAATTCACTCAATACATCATTTCCTTCAACAACTTTTTTCGTTGCCTTATCGATCTCATCTGGTTTATACTTGGTATTCAATACACTTTCTATCTGCTTTAAAAGATCGCTTCGATTAATAGACATCCCAATCCTTGTTCTTGGAGCAATAATGGGAATGGAAATGAGAGGATCTATTTCAAGCATTTTGATTAGCTTGGGAATATGTTGTTCGATCCAATTGGTTCCTTGATTATCCTTGATTGCTTGCTCTACAATACTGTTTGCAAAGTCAGAGGAAGTCTTTACCCTATTAAATTCGCTACCAAATAATTCACCTTTGATATATCCTGTCAGAAAGTATTGCGAGAACGCTTCTACAATTTTGTGCCTTCCATAAAGAGAGTTAAGAAGAGGCCGAGACAACCAAGATATGCTATCATTGAAAATAATTTCTTTTACCATACCCTGCCATTGTTGGAGTCCGAGAAACTCAACACGTTTCTTTTCGATAGTATTAAGCAGAAACCCGAATGCATGCTCATAACTCAAGACTTTTGATGAGTAAGTCATGCGCATAGATTCATACCATAATGAAACACGCCATTGCCTATATTTTTGGAAATCTGTACCTGCAAAATAATCAATAACTGGAAGTATTATCTGACTTTTCTCAGGTTTGGCTGTAGGGATTATATCTCGTGTTAAGGATATCACAATTTTAGAATTGCCTGACCACCTTCTAGCTAAAAATGTGGCTACGTCTAATAAAACATCATTCCTCATTATCATATTTAATTTGCTTTATACCATTCATATCTCAAATACTAGCTGTCAAATACCGATGTTATCATATCCATGACCTTTTGATACTCGACTTCTCCCCATTGATCATAAACATTTGCATACACTATTTCTGCTGCCTGCTTGCTAGCGAGACCTTTGTTGATCAGTTTTGCAAAAGCAATTGTTTCTCTCAGACTTGGACTATAGTATAATTCTTCTAGAGCTGCTGCTTCTCTTAAGCTCTTTGCTAGCTTAATTGAACGCTTGACGTCATCTACTTTTGAATTCTCCAAAGGCGTATGTTGATTAATAATTTGTAGCTCTATATCCTCTGGAGGATAATCCAATTTTAATCTAAAGGGAAACCTACTCAAAAGTTGTGGAGGCAACTCTTTTGTTCCAACATGCGATAAAGGGTTGATCGTTGCGATTACAAACCAGTCTGCAGCAGCATTAACTATTTGTCCTTCGGCTTCCTTTAATACTAGCTGCCTTCTATCGTCTAGTGCTTCATCAAGTCTTAATAGTACATCTGCTTCTGCAGCATTTACCTCATCCAGATAGAGCATTTTTCCGTCTCGCATTGATTTTACGAGCATACCTTCCACGAAGCTAACTTCTCCTTTCTCGAGAGTTTTTGTACCAATTAAATGAGACTCCCTGGTGCGAAGACTGAAATTAACAGAGAGTAATTCTTTTTTCATGTGTGATGCAAATTTGCGTACCAATGTTGTTTTACCTGTGCCTTTTGGACCTATAATCAAAACGAATAATTTTGTTTCAAAAGCTTTGGTCAATAGGCCTAAAGCGTTATTCCAATCAATGTAATTGATTTCAAGCATCATGTTCTATTCCAATCCAGTTACTTGGTTTTGATGGTGTATCTATACATAAAAACTAATACCCGCTGTGCGCTTCCTTTCTTCCCATATAATAGGCGCACTCATGACTAGGAATAAGCTCGTATAGTCTGTTTTCTATTGATTAGGTAGTCGGTTAGCAGAGCCTTGTCGATTAGATTTGGGTTTATGTAATAAGATCTACCTTTAACATGTTTTTCCATGTCATTGACATACTCTAGCAATGAATCCTCTTCACTTATCATAATAGTGTCGATTTCAAAGCCCAGTTTACGGCATTTTCTAGCTTCTTGTATTGTCCTTTCTCCTATATATTGGTCTACCTGTCTATAGCGGTAGCAAAGATATATGAGTTCTCCTGAACTTGTATCCAGAGTCATATCTTGGTTTTCTCTTACAGCTGTAAGTGCCTCTTTATCTGCAGTATAGAAATGAGCATATGGTCTTTGAGATAAAATTCTGTCATGCTCACTCTTGTCGTCTATAAAGCAAGCGCTAGGATGGCCGTCAGTTATTAGTACTATTCGTCGATTCGTCGCGCCGTCCTTTTGTAGTATTTTTCTAGCCAATCGAAATGCAGATTGATAATTTGTATAATGTAAAAAATCAGAACCTGGTTCAAATGTCTTTAGGTATGGAATGTCTTGGGCTGCAACTTTGGATGCTAATGCTCCGAATCCGACGATGTAAATGGAATCAGATGGAAAGTATTTGCGATTTAAAAGGAAAAGACTCCAAAGTGCTCTTTTGGCAGCTTCAATTCTGCTCATATCACCAAACATAGAAGAATACCTCATGGTAGAACTCAAATCAATACAGTAAACTATCGCTACTCTAACATCGCGCATTGTCTCATATTCTTCTAAATCTTCTACATTTATTCCCAACGGGATTTTAATTTGATCGTTGCTCTTCGCTAATCTCTGAACTGCGTTGAGCAGAGAACCTGGAACATTAACAAGTCGAATATCATCGCCTGGCTCATATTTTTTAGTTGTATCCATTACAAGAGAACCAGAACCAAGATCGGTGCTAGAATGTAATCCAAAATCTCCTGTTTTTAAGGCTTTCATGACATCATTCAAAATCCGTCCACCAATATCTAGAAAGCCTTTTGAGCTAAGCCATTTATTGGAGTCTTTAAGATATCCTTTCTGTATCAAGTGCTTTATTATCGGCTTACCAGCAATACGCATTCCTACGGTTTTGCTTTTTGTGGTTTGCTGATTTTCCTGCTCTTGATCGTTGTAATCTTCTTCATTGCGATTGTTTGACATAGCATTCTGCAGGCTTTGCTCAAGCTCCTGAATAGTAGGAGTCTTTTCTCTGAGCACCTCTCTCCCGATCACATTCAATAATTTATCCAGTGTATCTTCAGATATCTCATAGGCTTCTTCTTGTCTATTTTGAGTCTCCTCAAAATTATGCCTTGCAAAATAAATAAATCCTTTTGCATCAGAACTGCAATTATTACATGGCCTCATAATTGCTCTTGCCCTTCTTTTCTAATAATGGAGGCTGGCTATATCTCAGGCCCTCTAAAATTACTTCAGTAACCGATGCAGATAATTCTCCATCTATGTCTTGTAATACGGATATAATATCAGTTCCTATTCCAAATTGCTTTGCCATGTCCACGAATCTCTCCTGTTCGTCTTCAATATATGCCATAGTTTCATTTAAGACTGATCTTAAGTAAGGAAACTTTATCAGTTGTGATTCGTAATCCTCTTGATTAGTTTTTTTATTATTATTATTATTATTATTGCCTAGCATCATCTGGGATACCGAGAATACTTTGTTTTTTGCAAACTCATCCTTTAATTTTGTTATTTGTTCTGATGCTAGTCTTACAACATAGTGAAGCGAAACTTCTTTTATCGCATTGCCAATTATTGAATCAAGTATGCTTATCCTGTTCTGCCGATTATCTTCCATCTCAGACAACTCAAATTTGCAAGATTGGTGAATACTATAGATATCACAAAATCTTGGGATCGCCTTTACTGAGTGCAATATCGATCTGGTTCGCTCTGCTTCACCTACCAACAGTTCTGTCGAATGAACTCCCATCCTAACGCTTACACCTTTGTCATGATTTATATCGTGGTGAACTCTTGCAAGCTTAGTTATCTCTGCGACAGTTTTTAGAATAAAAATTGGCAAAAAGACATTTTTCTTGTTTGCAATTCGTGCTTCTTGAACTATTATAAGCATTTCATCAGTAATATTTGTGGGATAATGTGTATCTATATGACTTCTCAATCTATCAAACAAAGGTTCAATAACTTTACCAGAATGAGTATAATCAATTGGATTGGCAGTTGCTATAATTTTTGCATCAGGCTTGAAAACTACTGGGTATGAGCCAGTCGTGAATTTTCCTTCCTGTAGAACGCTCAATAGTGCGACTTGTTTTCGTGGATCAAGCACCGGCAACTCATCGATACACAGAATCCCGTGTCGAGCTTGTAACAATTGACCTGGAGAATAAGATTCTATATCATATAGCTGAACGCCCTTCTTAGCAATTTTAATTGCATCGATCTGACCTACTAGATCTTTGACTGAAATATCAGGAGTGGCAAGAATATATCTATATCTATTTACTCCTTCGATCCAATCAATCTTGGTGTCCAATTTGTTGTTACTTATAGTCTCTTCAGATTCCTTAGAAATAGTAAATTCAGGATAAGTATGTAATACTCCTGAACCAGTTAATAGATTGACTAACTGTTCTTCAGGAATTGAAACTGGAACATCATTTGTCATACTGCCTCGGATCACCGGTACCAAGGAGAGAAGGTTCTTGGCGATTGATTCAGCTATTTTTGTTTTAGCTTGTCCAATTTGTCCTATAAAGAGAATATCGTGGCCCGACAAGATAGCTCTATTGATCGCTGGGATGACGTCTTCATCATACCCGATAATGCCTTTATATGGATATTCATCATTTTTCATTTTTACAATAAGGTTAGTCCTTATTTGTTCTTCAACTGAAACATGTTTGTAATTGATCTCTAATAGATCTCCCAACGTTCTTATCTCTTTGTAGTCTTCGGGAACACCTGCCATTATCTGTGTATATTTTGGTTTTAAGTTATATGACCGGTGTACCATACCCTCAATGTTATCGGAACTCAAGTTATAAAATTCGCGTGTTCTTCTCCGAATTTAAACATTGTCGATTAATAGCAGCACTTTTGTTGAATAAAAGCTTTATTTATCTGCAAAGGACATATTTTTTGTTTACCTAGCTATATTACTCATTTAGAAAAAAACATAATGTTCTGGACTGGGATATGATATGATGGAGAATTTTAATTAATCTATTACACAAGTTCAAGTTATCCATCTAGCCTATCACTTATCCCGTTTTTGCTTTCCCAGAATGCATGGCTACTTTTTTTCAAATATTGCATTGAGATATATTTGAAGTTAGATATTAGCAATGAAGCATAGTTTTTATTGAGGATCTTTTGTTCATATTTTGTTTGTCAGCGTCAGACTATAAACACATCGTTAGAATTGCAGGTAAAGACATTGCCGGAAGCAAGAAGTTAATTACTGCATTAAGTGAAATTAGAGGTGTTGGCTATAATTATTCTCAAGTTTTACTTCAGTCTCTAAATATAAATCCAAACCTTCGTGTGGGATTTATAACCGATAGAGAATTGACCGAGGTCGAAGCGGCTATCAGGAACCCTTCAAAATCAGGAATGCCAGAATGGTATGTGAATAGAAGAAAGGACATAGATACGGGTTCAAATCAACACCTGATCACATCAGATCTTGATTTCGCAATATCAAATGATATTGATCGTGAAAAGAATGTAATGAGCTGGCGGGGATATAGGCATATGTTTGGCTTAAGGGTCAGAGGGCAGTGCACTAGAACAACTGGAAGAAGAGGGGGGGCAGTTGGTGTCAAGAAGACAGGTAAACCCATGCCGGCAGGAGGAGTAGCAGGGCCGTCAACCCCGTCTGCACCTGGAGTTGGAGCAACTGCTGCTGCTCCCACAGCAGAATCTGCGCCACCTAAACCTACTACAAGTGCATCAAAGGAACCAGCCAAGAAGTAATAGAGCGAAGATGTGTTATGGGGGATCCACGTAAACCAAAAAAATTGTTTCGTAGACCAAGAAGAATATGGACTACGGATCAACTTAACGCTGAACTTTATATCGTCGGTTCATATGGACTGAGAAATAAACGTGAACTTTGGAGAGCGCAATCAGAAGTTGCCAGATTTAGAAATCAGGCACGGGCCCTCCTGGCTCTTCCAGCAGAAGTGAGGCAACAAAAAGAAACACAGTTGTTAAGCTTCCTTAACAGGCTAGGACTAGTAAACCAATCTGCTACGCTTGATGACGTTTTGAACTTGAAGATCGAAGACCTACTTGAACGAAGACTTCAAACAATAGTAATGAAGAAGGGAGAGACAAAATCTGCTCAACAGGCAAGACAAATGGTAGCTCATGGACACGTTTCTTTAGGTAACAGAATTGTAAATATTCCTGGATATTTGGTAAAGCGTGAAGAAGAGCAGCAAATTTTATTGCATATGTCTACGTCTCCTAGTCCAGATACCTAACTGCATTCAAGTATCAACTATAGTCTTATAGCTTTGACACAATGTCTACATGGTCGATCTTTCCATCTGAGTTCATATCAAATCCTTGAACTACCAAGGCCCATTCCTCTTGGTTCTGATAATTTTTTAAAATTTCTTCACTGTAGTTAGTTAATGCAATAACAGCAGATTTAGTCCCAATGGATCTTACGCCGGCAATTACAATGACAGTTCCATTATAATTATATGGATTTTTTATCTTTGCAATTAAACCATGGTTGTCTGAGTTGTAGAACTTGCCGGACCCCTCTACCAAGCCAGACCAAAAGTTTGTTTGATTAAATTTTATTGGCAAATATCTGTTGAACTCTGCTGTTACTATATTTGTTCCAGGCCCACCGATTGAAATTAAAGTGTTATGGTTAAGAACCTTTTCTGCCTTTGCGTCGGCATCCAGCTTTACTATAAACTCAGGTGGAATATCACTTAGCATTCCTAAAAAAAATGCCAAATGTACTGCATAGTGTCCGTCTCGAGCAGATGATTTGTATGGTCCGTGAGCGTCAGGTGCACCTACTATTATAAGGCCTTGGAATGAATTATTAATAATGTATTCTCTAAAAAAGTTGCTAGCATGTTGATACTTGTTTTCAATTTGTCCTGGGAAGTCGACCAGTTTTTCGCCCCAGTTCATTTCCACACCAAATGATGGGCTTGAGGTCTGGTATAGCCTGGCAGTGCCGCCCCTAACGGCATTGGTTCCGACCTCTTCTATTACTCCGCTTGATACTAAATTGCGAATATAGTAGTAGACACTTTGTTCATAAATCTTTAGGTTTTTTGCAATTTGTGCGGGATACATCGGTTTGTGTGACAGTAATTCTGCTATTCTCCAAGCCAAAGGGTTTGATAGGATACGCATATATTCCACATTTTCAAAAACACCTATTTTTTTAGCAAAAAGTTTGCCATTTTCGTTATATATAATTGTCTTGTTTTGCAGGTTATTCTATGCAGTAAGCGATTATATATTGTTATTGACCGGTAATAAAAACTTTGAAAGATAGGAATTGGTTTGAGTCTAAACGTACCCTATAATGATAAAAGTATTTTTATAATGGTACGTGTGTATTTTGGCAAACATTTTAAGTTTTATTGTTATCTAGATATTTTGTGTGTTCAATTATAGGATACAAAGGTAGGTCACATGCTGCTCCAATATTAATAGATAGTCTTAGTAAAATGGAGTACAGAGGGTACGACAGTGTGGGTATTGCCACAATTACTGGCGACAAGATCCTCGTGCGAAAAGGAGTGGGTAAAGTAGTAGAGGTAAACAAATCGCTAGACCTAAGAAAAATGTTAGGGCAGACAGGAATTGGGCACACCAGGTGGGCGACTCATGGTGGAGTTACAGATAATAATGCTCATCCGCATTCTGCATGCACAAATGAGATTGCAGTTGTCCATAACGGAATTATAGAGAATTACAATGAATTAAAACAGGAACTAATCGTTCTTGGCCACACATTCAGAAGTCAGACAGATAGTGAAGTTATAGCACATCTACTTGAGGTTCACTATTTAAATCAACGAGATATAAAAAAAGCGATGATCAAGACCTGTGAAAGATTAAAAGGGAGCTATGCTTTTGTTGCAATTTTCAAAGAAGGCGCTATTAGCGGCGCAAGGTTTGATGAACCATTGATAGTCGGAATATTAGACAATGAATATTTCATCTCTAGCGATATTTTGGGATTTCTGAAATACACAGATAAAGCTATTTTTCTTGATAACAAGGATATTGTAGTTATAGAGGATGAAAAGTTGGATCTATTCAATTTTGAAGGCTATTCTGTTAACCGCCAGATTACACAGGTGGCTTGGGAGTTGGCAGCCGCAGAGAAGGGCGCATATGCACATTATACACTGAAAGAAATTCATGAGCAATCCATCACAATAGCTGACGCACTTTCAAACAATGAACAAAGAATACAAACGTTCTGCAATATTCTTGCAAATACAAAAAACCTCTACATTACTGGAAGTGGCACAAGCTATCACTCTGCTTTGATCTTAAAGCTCATGCTTGGCAAATATGCTAAAATTAGATCGGAAACTATTATGTCCAGTGAATTTGAATACACACTTGGTCCATCGGATGATAATTCAGCAGTAATTGCGATTTCTCAAAGTGGAGAAACAGCGGACGTTTTGCACTCCGTTAAAGCAGCTAAACTAACCGGTGCAAAAATACTTTCGATTGTAAACGTTCCAACCTCATCACTGGCTCGAATTAGTGATTGTTTTCTCACTCTAAATTGTGGGCCGGAAATTGGAGTTGCTGCTACTAAAAGTTTCACAGGGCAGCTCTCGGTTCTTTATACCATTGTAGACAGGCTGTGTAATGGATGCATCGGAGTTGCATTAAATAAGGCAGAACTCGTGACAGCGATACGTGAAGTCCTTTCTGCAGAAAATGATATTGCGAGAATAGTGGATACGGTCCACGATATAAACGATATATACATTTTGGGAAGATCAATGCATTATCCAATTGCTCTTGAAGGAGCATTAAAAATAAAGGAAATAGCATATATCCACGCAGAGGGAATTGCAGCAGGTGAATTGAAACATGGACCTTTGGCGTTAATAGACAAGAATACTGTTATGATAGTGATTAATCCGGGGGATACAACATTTGATGATACAGTATCAAATGCACATGAAATAAAGGCTAGGGGAGCAACAGTCGTGGGCATCTCTAATAAAAAGAATGAAGTCTATGATCATTTCATAAAAATACCCCAGGTAAGGGACGTATTATATCCTTTGATTGAGGTCATTCCATTGCAAATCTTATCATATTATCTAGCACTAAAAAAAAATGTAGACCCTGATTATCCACGAAATCTAGCAAAATCAGTTACCGTAAGGTAACAAAATTAGAAAAAAAATTACGAGTTAGTTCATAGTTGTTATTTTTCAATTTTTGAATCATGCCTGGCTATGTATCAATAGTCAATTAATGTAACCTTGATAAATATAAAAAATATTGTAATTATGTTGCTATTACAAAAACTCAAATAAACAGATCGTAATTTTATATAACCTTTTATTTCAGCAAGACTTTTTCTATAACAGTTTCATACTCTAGTTCTATTGCTTTTAGTAACACTGTTCCGTTTATTCTGCCATTTGATTTAATCATCGATGCGATTGATATACCTCCTGCTCCTACGCCTTCTTTTACGTAACCTTTTGCAAAAGCCTGTAAACCAGGCTTGACAGATTCAGCGAGGTGTAGGTTACATGAGTAAATTGGAATATCATTTGATACTGACCTTACAAGCTCGACAAGATTTGAAAAGCAATCTTCAGCAACATAACATGTGGTTCCAATGGATATATTATCAAGCGGTAGGTGTAGTGAATTTAAAATAGCAGCTACTGCAGCCATTTGTGTTCCGCCAGCAAGCATAATTCTACTTCCAGATTTAATTACTCCTGAAGCAATTCCAGCTACTGAAGGCATCATAGGATCTCCAAATAAAGATATGGCCTTAAATGGTTCGTCCCTCAGATCTCCAAAAAATACCATTGACCTTTCCATAGCTTCAGAGATAACACTGTTTTTTAGGTGATGCGGATTTTGTGGCATACTGCTGCTGACTTTAAATTTGGCATCGATCCCAAGTGCGATCATAACTCCTAATGCTGTGGTGGTTCCCCCAGCAATACTTTCGCCTACAACTACCAAATCGTTAGTTTTGGCAAGTTGCACCCCAAGTGTAAATCCATAATCATATAACTTTTTTACATCGTTAAAACATACTGCATTGCCACTTCTGATATTCTCTCCAGATTTGACACTAAATGAGATGTAAGGGATAGAAGGTTTAATTTTTGACCCGGCGTCAACTACCAGAAATGGAATATCAGATAATTGTAGAGCGCTCCTAGTGATAAGACCGGGAGTTGGCTTTCCATCGGGCGTCGCAGGAACATTATTAATACATTTACAGCGGCCATAATAAAGAAACTCAGAATCTGCAGCCGAAGTATATTTTACGAGCTCTGAATTTGCACCTGCCATAGTAATACCGGGGATCTCACTTGTTTCAGTATAGGATATTACACAGATGAAAATCGGATTTACAGTAGAAAATTTTTTCAGTGTTGAATGTGGATCATTTAAGGATTGTATATCGCAATATCTATGCTGTTCTTTTGGTTCATTCAATTCTAGTCATCTGCTACCATAAATTCGAGGAACTCTTGCATCGACCTTGGTCTCAGTACGTAGTTTGTCCTCTTTTCTTGACCTATTGTAGATTTTGGACGGGATCCATAATCGTGGCCAGGATAGACGATAAGTGATTCGTCAAGCTTTGCGAGTTTTTCAAATAGGCTGGCATACATCTCCTTAGGATTGCTCCCTGGAAGATCCACTCTCCCACAATTTCCTACAAATAATGTGTCACCAGTAAACACCAAATGTCCGTCAACCATAAGACATATGCTATCAGGAGAATGCCCCGGCGTATGTAATATTCTAATTGGGATATCTCCTATCTTGACTATATCGCCTTCTGATACAGACACTTGTTTTATGAGTTGTGAATTCTTATGCTGAACTATCTGAGCACCAGTAATTTCGGCTACTTGCTCATTACCTAGGACATGATCAAAGTGGGAATGAGTATTTATTACATATCTTGGTTTCCACTTGTTTTTCTTTAGAGCATCAAAAATTTTTTCTAAATTCCACGATGGATCGATTATAGCAGCTTCGCACTTGCTTTCGTCAGCCATAATGTAAGTGAAATTTGCCATTTGCCCAACAGGAATTTGTAAAACCTTCACTGCGAACTACACTACTCCTCTCTCAGATTCATGGGGGATTCCTATCTTTTCAACATGGATAACTCCAGTATATTTTTTGTTATTGAGAAGTCCCTTTTTCATCCTATGAAAGGTTACCGTAGCATCAGCTTTGACACTTTTATCATGTGCACGTCCGCTGTTAGGATTAATGCCTGACGGAACATCTACTGAAACAATATAAGCTTTTGACTTGTTTATCAGTTCTATCGCAGATGAATGAGGTTTACGGATTTCACCTCTTATTCCAGTTCCAAAAATACCATCTATAATCACATCTGCATTTTCAATACTCATTCTAATCTCATCATTTATTTCATAGCCAAATGTAGTTTCAATGGAATCCATTTTTTGAATTATCTCCCAATTAATTCTTGCTTCCTCAGTTCGAAGATCATTAGGAAATCCTAATAACACTAGTCGCAGTCTGGCACCGTAATAGTATGATAGATGCCTTGACGCCACAAATCCATCTCCTCCATTATTGCCTGTACCACATATGGCAACAATTTGCTTCCCTCTTAGTTTGCGTTTAAACTTTAGAATTATAAAGTCGGCAACACCGTGGCCTGCATTTTCCATCATGTATATGCGCTTCATTCCAATTAAGTTGTGGGCTTTGTCTTCTATAGTGTACATTTGATCTGATGAAATAGCCTCCTCGCTTGCGTATCGTTCCTTTATCATCCGTTGTCTGGTCAAACAGTAAATACCAATTTAAAAAAAAAGTTTCTTCTAAATATGTTTTTTCATACGCTCAGAATCTAAGTAAAAAAGAATAAGAGGATTCCGTATGCTGAAACGATCATCTAGTATTTGTATGAAATGGCATCACATAATCTGGCAAATTTAACTTTCTGGATCTGCTTCCTTGAATGGCAAAGATTTTCCCTTCGTAAGTACATTTCACAATAGGGATATCCTCCATCTTGTCAAAAATATCTGCAACCTTGTAGTATTCGATTAACCTCCTATGCTCATAAACAACTTGGCCTTTTCTCTTAAACCTCTTTTTCTTCATAAACTTGAATGCCAATATAAAATGTCTTGTTGTGTAAAAACTAAACATATTTCGAATCAAGAGACTTCTTTTTATTTGATCTTGAGGAACATATAGTATATCCCCTGTTCCTGACTTTGCTTCTATTGATAGCAATATCGCGTCTATATTGTTAACAGCAATTATGTCAGGCAAACCGGTACTGGAACCCCCCAATCTTCTGGCATTCCATATTCCATTATTCAGTCTTTGCACTAGCGCATGTTCGAAGCTATACCCTCTATTTCTACGAATATTGCCCATCTAAACAACCGTTCTCCTAGACGCGCTCTGATGACAGTAAGGAAATATACTCATATCCCTTAATAGCAATATTGTCGAACATTCATCATAAAGCTGTTGGATGATCAGCAAAAACTCTTTATTGAATTTAAATTAAAGGCTTATGGATGTTGCTGGACAATATGCAAAGTTCTCTAGATGAGATCAATTGCGATCTGAGAAATGTAGAAGAAAGACGAGAGAAACTAATCAAAGGAACTCGTGATGTAATTTCACTTTGTAGCAAGTCAATTGTAGCGTTGCATCACGATGAAATGGAAAAAGCGGAAATGAACATGCATCAAGCGAAGATCATGCTAGATGAATTTAGGCAATATTCTAAGACTGATTTGTACAAATATGTATCTGTCGCTGAACAGGAAATTGTAGAGGCATATGGGCTCAAGTCCATGATACAGAATTCTGCAATTCCTAGCATGAAGGAATTGAATGTATCAGGTCCACCCTATATCACTGGGCTACTGGATTGTATAGGCGAAATAAAGAGAATGGTTTATGACAGGATGAGAATTGGCAGAGGGGAAGATGCCGCAAAGTTGTTCTCGCTGATGCAAGATATTTATAGTTCCGTATATCCGTTCGCTGTTTATGACCATTTGATATCAGGAATGAGGAGAAAGTTGGATGTTGCAAAGATGCTTATAGAAGATGTTCGAGCGGTAGTTACAGAAGAAACAAGGAGAAATATGCTGATAAAAGCAATTGATAGTCTCGAAAGGAAACTTGAAAGTGACTACTGATGGCTTGCTGAAATAGCCTAGTCCAATAGAAGAAAAACATTTGGGTAGCTACTTATTTATTCATATATAATTGGAACTTTGTTATTATTATTATTCCTATTGCTATTATTAAAAATTCATCTGAATCGAGAAAAAGCATCTGCCAAATACTTGTTTAATTTTACCTGCCATTGTGGAAATGATTGGGGGCTAGTTGGATAATTATAATAATGTTCTACCAGTTTTTGATTCAACTCAGAAGTATACTTTAGACTTTCTGCCAACTTTCTGTTAAGAGCTCCCCTTATAAAAAGGCCTAATTTGTCCACGGTTCCGAACTCAGGATGTTCGCCTTTACTAATTTTATCTATATCCATTTTTGATAGGAAATGCTTCATGCCATAGTTAATCTGTTCATTTGTTAATCCTTGTAACATTCTGCGAAATACTTCTAGTCCTGCTGTTTTGTAACCATATTCGTCGATAAATTCCTTATTGTACTTCCATAAAGCTTTCTCAGATGTATCATTTGATTGAACCGCTTCAACAGCAACCTTGCCTGCGATCGTCGCTGCAATAATCGCGGGTCCAATGCCGCCGGCATCTAATGGCTTGGGCATCCAGGCGGAATCTCCTACAAGCATATATCCATTTGCGACCATGCAATCATTCTGTCTTCTGACTGATACCTGCCATGTTCCCCAGCTATTGCCTTGATCTATTTCGCCATCAGAAATTTTTGGATTAGTAATGACAGTATTACTTTGTACATATTCATCAATGAGTGTCTTGAGATCTCTATGAACGTCCATCTGTTTATTAAGTGCATCAAATGCTTTTTGCTGTATTCCAAGACCGATATTTACTTTATTCTTGCCCTTTGGAAATACCCATGCATATCCACCCGGGGCTAATTGCTGATCTAAATGTATTATGCAGTAGTCCGGATCAAAGTATGTCT
This sequence comes from Nitrososphaeraceae archaeon, assembly GCA_045808425.1. Classification (GTDB taxonomy): domain Archaea; phylum Thermoproteota; class Nitrososphaeria; order Nitrososphaerales; family Nitrososphaeraceae; genus JAFAQB01. The sequence continues at coordinate 31,669 of JBJMFM010000214.1, forward strand.
TGTCTTCCTTTGCAATATCAAAATTGTAAATATATCTACCAGTGCCTTCAAGATCATCTCTATCAATTCTTCTTTGGATGAATGACTTTATCGGAAGGTTAACCCTTAGAACTGAGGTAACCCCAGTGCAATCTATGACCAGTTTTGCTGTCTTCTTAAATTTTCCTTTATTAACTAAATCTTCGCCTTCAACTCCGACTACTGTATTGTTGTTTTCTACGATAAGCGAACGCAAGGAGACCCTATCTCTAACTTGTACTCCAACTTTTAATGCATCTTTCATTTGTTTCTGAGGTAACAACTTTCTGTTCAGGATATACCCATCTCCATCAAAGGGCACAGCAGTTTCGTGATCAGGTGAGTAAGCAATTACCCCCTTTACAGGATGCTCAATTTCTGGATATTCCCACTTAATACCAATGCGATCTGACATGTAATCAACAGAATTCTTCCCAACAGCATCGCCGCATATCCATCCTGTTAAAGTTTTTTTACCGATATCATAGATGGGATTTCTATCAACGACAAGAATGCGTAGCGATTGTCTTGAGTGATAGGCTGCAGAAGATGCTACTATCATTCCTGCCAAGCCTCCACCAGCTATAATAATATCATAATCCATTTCATTTGTGGACGTCATTAGGTAATGAGGCGTGAATTGTATGAAGGGTATTTAAAGCTAAGTTAAGTGCCCTCTATGAGCAAAATTCTTACCGATGACATATTATTATATCAAATATCTGCAACATAGGCTGATGAATAAAAATTCAATGATCGCTGCGCTGATCGCTTTCAGTCTAGTCAATTTCATTTATGCTAACATTGTCTATGCTCAGAAAGTATTTCCAAGTAGCACGGTTCAATTAACAAAAACTGCATTAGGTATGACGGCAGCACGATCATTATCAGCAGCAGCAGCACCGATACCACCGGTCTCATCGAGATCAGAACAAGATATAACGAAAATAAAGATCACGTCACCTATCAAAGGTCAACAAGTTCCAGTAAGAAAAGACCTTACAGTATCTGGAACATCTATAGATAATGCAACTTCTGATTGTCAAGTATCTGTTAGAGTAAATAGAGTAAGTCCATATCAACCAGCTACTAGTGCTACTGCAACTGGATCTGGTGGAGGTGGAGGTGGTGGAGCAGCAGCAGCTAATGATTATTCAAAATGGAACTATGTACTTACGTCTAAATATACTACAATTAAACCAGGTCAGAATAGAATTACAGCTAAGTATGAGTGTGGAGGTAATGCTGCTTTGACTTCATTTTCAAGTGTAAATGTTACTGGCGTACCTGCAGTGGTCCCGGTAAGCAGAACAGAAGGCGCTACATCGTCAATAGCACCACAAGCCGTTAATGGCACAAATCAGAGACAGCATAATCCTGCGCTAATAACAGCAACACCACTACCACCAACTGCACTAGCCTTACCAACACCATTATCGCAATTACCAAAACAGACTGATAGTACTGGAAGTGGTAGTGTAACAACGACAAACAATGTACCTATAGTAGTGCGACCACCCCCAGGAGGAGCCTGTCCATCAGGATATCATTTGGTCTCTGGAGCTGTATGTATCAAGGATATAACACCACCTACAAAAACAACTCCTCCACCACCACCATCTACAACGCCAATAACGAATGCGACTAAATCCTTTTCGATTCCATTGGCTTCTGCTAGCCGACCGAATACTACTCCTGCCAATAACGACAAAAATTCAGCAGATTCTAACAATGAAGACAACTTTAACACAAAGATATTGAAATCCTTTAATAAGGAATTTAAACGACAAGAAAGATAGCTCACATAAAACATATGTGGCGGTTAGAGTAAGGTTCCAAACACCTTGTTAACGCGCCGACTATAATTAAATTCTATTTTTATCTGCTTTGTTAAAGAACATGTCCAAAGTAACAGCCGAACTCTATTTATATAATGTAAACGTTGGTGATTTATGTTTGATGTGTCTATACAAATATCATGTAGATACAGATTTTTATCAAGTGCAACTCTGGCCATTGTTATTATTATTGGAGTGCTTTTTATTCCACTTTTGAGTGAACAATCTTCAAAAGCTCAATCAAGTGGCACTTCTTCCTCTTCTTCTGCTTCCGGTGGCGCCTCTGCTTCCGCCTCAAGTTCCGCTTCGGCAGGAAATGTCATTGTTAATAATGAACCAGCTCGAATTAGCAAAAATGTCATTAACAGTATAGTTAAAAGCTCGCAGTCAAGAGTAGTAACGACATCTCCTAGTAGCATAGCACCATTGGTAGACCTAGAGACAGTAAGGCTTGGCAAATCTACGTTCGCAAGCAATGGATACAGACCAGTCGCCGACGTAACCCCTTTTCGTATAATTGGTGGACATGTTTCACTCAGCTCGCCAAAGAGCGTCAAGCTTGTAGCTGCAACTATAACAGGCAATAACGTTGATCATGCTGTAGTTATCGATCTGACAAAGGTTCGCGATGTTAAAGCTGGAGAATCAATTTACCAAGCCGACTTAGGGGAAGTGATTACAGGAACAAATCCATTTACAAGGCAGCGTGATACAGTATCTAATTTCACAGACCTG
>JBJMFM010000215.1:0-7874 GCA_045808425.1 Nitrososphaeraceae archaeon
ATGTGTTCTATCATAGTGAGCAACTTTGGCTCCAATAAATCCGACAATCTATGGGCAATTTCACTTGAAACCAAATGAGCAATTTCAATTGGTTTCAAGAAGACCTCTGATGCTAGCCTCTATTCTTCACAAATGGTATTGTCATCATCGTGCGTCATAGACGATATTGTTTTTCTCTAAATTGCAGATTCAGAGCTTCAACGAAATGTGTTTAGCTGTGTGCTACTCGTATCTAGAATGTATAGGATCCTTAATTGTCTTGCCATCGTCTTTTCTCTTTTGTCTTATGTGTTCTCCTTTTATAGATCCATAGTAAAAATATTCTGTTCTCTGGGAATCTTTTATACGGAGCGATTAACATAGCGCAAGGACATTGGTCAAGCGGGCCCGGTGGGCTTCGATCCCACGACAACTGGCTCCGGAGGCTTATGCTCAGTATATTATATCAGCACCCTATCCTAGCTGGGCGACGGACCCATTACTTTTTCTATTAACGTCCTTTTAGTATTTAATCGTAGTAATAATCCCTGAATTCAAACACAATTCGAAATTATTGTAAAAATAGGCTAAATTTTGATAAATTATATATCATATACACATCATCTAAAGATTAGCTAATAAAATATCATAATATATTCCAAAACCATTAAATCTCATAACACCTTCCTTTATTTGAATATGTACGCTAAGATTTGTGGCCTTGAACTTCTCTCATCTTATATAACAGAACTAGGCGTAGGTGATATCCTATCTTTGCAGGCATTGGTAAAGAATCCACTTGACTGGCATCACTTCTATGAAAAGATCTCTTTAATAAAGAAAGGAGGCAAAACTGATTTCACAGTAGTTACACGAGAAGGTGATAGACTAGTGGGCTCGGGAATTGTACAGGAGATCGAAAAATGGAGCAACAATGGCAAATTTGGATTCAAGATCAAGGTAAACATAACTAAGCAAAAGTCTTTGGCAGACAGGCGCATAAAGCTACAAAACATGCCACAAAAATATCAGAACTCAACAGCACGGAAGCCAACATCAACTCAACTGGCACCCTTAACAACGGATGCCGTCAAGCAACCAAATATTGATAATAATAGCGTCGTCCCCCAAGTTCCTAAATTATAGTAACGCGAAACAAAAAAATTTTTCTAAACTGAACAAATGCCCGGCTAGACTGCTACGCTACACTACACTTATATTTCAAAGTCCTTTTTCTTTTTCGGCATATATATTGGTCTCAATTCGTGCCTTTGCAGTTGACGTAGACGGTACACTGACAGAAAACGGCGGAGGAATGTTGTATTTGCCTGCCGTTGTCACTTTGCGGTATCTGGTAAAGCTTGGCTACGCCGTGATTTATGTCACAGGGCGTTCATCCGTAGAAGCATATTTGCTTGCAGTATATAGTGGAACGACCAAGCTTGGTATAGGCGAAAATGGAGGTGCGATAACGACCTCTCCCCAGGAACATATCCTTTTAGCAAGCAAACAAAAATGCTTGAGAGGCTTTGAGGTATTGAAAAAAAATATCGATGGCGTAACAATCAAACCAGTTTTTAATAGAATGACTGAGGTAGTATTACTGAGGACGTTTGATATAGAAGAAGGACGCAAAATATTAGAAGAAAATGATCTGGGACTCTATCTTAGTGATAGCAAATACGCTTTTCATATTAATGAAAAAGGAATCGATAAGGCAATCGGATTGAGGCGAGCGCTAAATATCCTTGATCTGGAACCTGCAAATACAGTAGCTATAGGAGATAGCGAAACTGATATTCCAATGTTTGATATGTGCAAGTATAGCATTTCGCTAGACCATGCGCCTGATTATGTGAAAGCAAGAGCAAAATATGTAGTATCTGGAGCAGAGGGCACAGGCTTGGTAGATGCAATAGATTACATTGCGTTTAATTTTCTAGGACTAAGGTCAAAGAATAATGACATTTCGATGTATAATAAATGAAATTCGTCAAGAAATAATATCAAGCCTTGAAAAGTTAGGTTATCACGAGCACGATCAAGAGCAACCGCAAAAATTTGACATTACAGAACCAGCACGAAACGAATATGGTGATTTGGCATGTAATGTTGCATTTCAACTCAGTAAGCCAGCCAAAAAACGCCCAATTGAAATTGCAAATGAAATTGTAGAAAAACATCTTAAACCCTATATTTCTGAAAAGGAAAAAAAGGAAAGAAATTCGTCGTTCATACTTTCAGCAGAGACTCATCCATCTGGGTACATTAACTTTAGGATAAACTTTGCAAAATTGGCAACAAGCACATTACATCCAGTTATAGATGATCCTAATTTTGGTTTTTTAGACCTAGGTGATAATAAACATGTCTTAATTGAACACACAAGTGTTAATCCGAATAAGGCCTTGCACATTGGACATGTACGAAATATGGTTATCGGCGACACGCTGTACAGAATAATGAAAGCGACTAACCATAACACCTCAGTTCTCAACTATATTGATGACTCTGGCTTGCAAGTCGCAGATATCATTGTTGGATTCAAATTCGCCGGGTTTCCGCTGCCGCAGCCGGCGATTAGCGGCGCTAGCAGTAGTAGTGGTATTGCCACCAATAATAATAATAGTAAATTTGCAAAATTCGACCATTACTGCGATGAAGTCTATGTCAAGGTAAATGAGCTATATCAAACAGACAAGTCTCTAGAAGAAAAGAGGCAGCTTGTATTAAGTGAGATCGAAAAAGGTACTTCAGAAATCGCAAAGTTTTCATCAGAAATTACCGTGCGCGTCTTATTAGATCAGTTAAAAACGTCATGGAGAATGAAAGCACGCTATGATTTGCTGAATTTTGAGTCCCACATTATCCACTCAAAGCTATGGATTAGATCCTTTGAATTGTTAAAAGAAAGGGGAATTTGTCAATTAGAAACCAGCGGTAAAAATAATGGTTGCTGGGTTCTAAAGATGGAAGGGGAAGATGATAAAGTAATAACAAGAAGCAATGGAACAACTACTTACATTGCCAAAGATATTCCTTATGCTGCATGGAAACTAGGTATAGTGGATGACCCGTTTTATTATTATAAATTCGCAGACCAATGGGATATCTCTTCTCTTTGGGCAACAACCCTAGATGTCGAACGAGCCACTAATAATCATCCACAGTTTAGCCCAGCTGATATTGCCATCACGATAACGGATGTCAGGCAGGATAGATTACAAAGGCTAATCTCCAAAGTTCTAAGTCAATTGTATAATACAAACGCTAAAGAATATCATCACCTTGGTTACGAATCGGTCAGCTTAAGCTCTGACACTGCAAAGATGTTAGGCCTAGACCTTGGAGATAAGAAATTCGTGCACATGTCAGGGAGGAAGGGAATTAACATAGACGCAGATTATGTCCTAGAGCGGCTGCATGATAAGGCTTACCAGGAGGTCAAGAAGAGAAACCCAAATCTATCACAAAAATTACTAGATGAAATCGCAGAAGAAATAGCAGTATCAGCACTCAGATATATCCTAATTAAACAAGACCTAGCTAAAATGATTACTTTTGATATATCCGAATCACTAAATCTGGAAGGTGATACGGGGCCCTATTTGCAATATGCATATGCTAGATCTCAACATATATTGCAAAAGTCAAATCAGAATTATTCTGAAAGGAAATTTGAGACATTATCCTCAGAGCAAGAACACACCTTGATCAAAGAGATCGCAAAATTTGACATCGTTCTAGAAGATGCAGTGAAAAACCTTAATCCAAAACTCATTGCAAAATACGCCTATGGGCTTGCAACAGAGTTCAATTTATTTTATGAAAAGCTGCCTGTTCTACGAGAAAAAGATAGCCAAACCATGCACGCTAGGTTAGTTCTTGTGAAGGCCTTTGGATTTACGCTAAGAAAGGCCCTGAACCTGCTTGGCGTTACTCCATTAGATAAAATGTAACCATAAAATATACTATATATAATAAATTTAATATTAAGTGTATTATACTGTTGACAATCCTTTATCTTTAATCTTTAATCTTTAATATATTGAGGATTAACGATATACGATAGTCTACTTTATGCCAGGTTCGGTATCAATCGATTCATATATCGAAATTATAAGACATAGATCTCATTTCGAGTTTTGATAGGACGGTTGACAATAATCGATAAATTCTTTTTTAGTTTAGTCTTGCTTATCATATTCTGGCTAATATAAAACAGTTAATTTCTACAGAGGATAGAAGATGGATAATAGTTGCTGCTGTCGTATAGATTATAAACAAGCTTATGTACTCTGATAGTTTTAGTTAACTGCACTATATACATGACAAAATGGCATTTTTCAGTGGGTATTTAAGTCTAATTTTAATTAACAAAATTCTTTAAGCCCTCATTATAACCAACAATATAATAAATTGGCTGCTAAAAAAAAGTTTGTTTTAGATACTAGCATAATAATTGATGGGGAGATTACTAAAATGCTTGAATCTGGAGAGGTAATCGATGGCAATAGCGAAATTATAATCCCTGTGGCTGTACTGGATGAACTGCAATCCCAGGCATCCACCAATAAGGAACATGGTTTTGTAGGTTTAGATGAAGTCAAGAAGATAAGAGAGCACTGTACGACTAACGGCATTGTACTCAGCTTCATAGGTGAAAGACCTAACATAGACGATATCCGCCTAGCAAAGCACGGCAGGATAGATGCAATAATAAAAGATGTTGCTCTGCAAGAAGGTGCTGTTCTTATCACAGCAGACTACGTTCAAGCGGAGGTCGCTGAAGCGCAAGGAATTAAGTCTATCCATATAAGAGCACCCACTAAGGTGACAAACCTAGAATTTGAAAAATACTTTGATGAGGAGACCATGAGTGCTCATCTTAAAGAAGGAGTACAACCTATGGCGAAACGAGGAAAACCTGGAAATTTTGAGCTTGTTAAACTAAGCGAACAATCTACTTCCCGGGCGGATCTAACGAATATTATAAAAGAAATTTCTGAGGCATCTCGAGTAAGCCCACAAGGGAATGTAGAAATCAGCTTAAATGGCGCTACAGTCATTCAATATGGAAGATTTCGAATTGCGATCACCAGACCGCCGTTTTCAGATGGTATTGAAATTACCATTGTACGCCCTATCCTAAAGCTATCGCTTGAGGATTATAACCTGACTGATAAATTAAGGGATAGGTTATCTGGAGAAGCAGAAGGAGTTATTATCTCCGGTCCTCCTGGTTCAGGTAAAAGCACATTTGCAAGTAGCCTAGCAGAGTTCTATGTGAATAAAAGCAAAATAGTCAAGACCTTTGAATCTCCTCGCGATCTTCAGGTTCCACAGGAAGTTACTCAGTATGCACCTCTGGAAGGAAGTTTCGAGAAAGCTCTTGATATTCTTCTATTAGTCAGACCAGATTATACTATTTTTGATGAAGTGAGGAGAGCAAAGGATTTCGAGGTCTTCTCTGACATGAGGCTCGCAGGAGTAGGAATGGTTGGCGTAGTACATGCCAGCAGTCCGCTTGATTCGATTCAGAGATTCATAGGTAGGCTTGAACTAGGTATGATACCACATATTCTGGATACAATTATTTTCATCAAAGGAGGAAGCATTCAGAAGGTCTATGATATATCATTAACTGTCAGAGTTCCATCTGGAATGACGGAATCGGATCTGGCAAGACCACTCGTAGAAGTTAGTGACTTCGAAACTGGCGAAGTTGAATATGAAATATATACTTATGGAGAAGAAAATGTAATTGTCCCAACCTCAGAAATAAAGAAACCTAAACAACAAGACAATGCTATGAAAAAACTAGCAGAATCTAAAATTAAAGATGTAATGAGGAGATTTGATCCTGGTGCACAAATAGAGATGATATCAGATAACAGGGTACAAGTTAGGGTAAGTAATGATGTGGTACCTAGAATAATAGGAAAGGGAGGCTCAACTGTTACAGAATTAGAAAAAATGCTTGGAATTAAGATTGACGTGGACGTCAAACGACCAGCTCTAGGAGAAGAAATAGATTTTGATATCGCCGAGGCAGGCTCTTCGGTAATGATCACCGTCCAGCAAGAAGCAATAGGAAGGATGGTCGATATTTATAAAGAAGATGAATTCATACTCAGCAGCCAAATAGGAAAGAAAGCTAGAATAAAACTTGACAAACGATCCGAGAATGGGAGAAAAATAGTAAACTCGATTCTCACCGGAGATAAGCTTAGGGTGTTTCTAAGCAAGCAATAGTATCGCAGTTTATCGTTTAATTTGACAACACCAGGTTGAATAGTGAAATAGTCATTGTCAATCTTTAATGAAAAGGAACCTTTTCTGCTGCGATAAATGTAATGATAAAATTATGCTTTTGTTTTGCTTTTGAAAAATAGCTAAAAAATAGAGTCGATTTAGAAGTGGTGTCACCCTCGTAAGACCAGCTCGCTCTAATAGCTTTATATAGGATATTGTTGATGCCTGAGATTATTTAGGTACAGAAATTGCTACCAGAATTGCAACGATAAAAGGTTAAAATTAGATACTGTGTTTTTTAAACTAATGCGAACTATTATAATTGCAGGATTTGTGATAGCGCTGGCCTCCGGACTATTTTTGAACTACGCAGGCCATCCATGGCAGGTCCTTGCACAAACAAACGGTACTCAGAATGCTACTCAAAGTTCTTCAGGAGCAGGTAATGCAACCAAAAGCTCAGGAGCAACTGGTGGAAACGCAACTAGTCAAAGCCAGGGCACATCTCAAGGTAGCGGTGGTAAATCAACTACTCCTCCTTCTACCGTCCAAACAGTGAAAGGGGGGCCTAAAGCTGCTGGAAGTGCTTCTCAGTTACAGCAAATAGAAGGAAACAACACGAGTGTGATATCTCAAGGCACAAGTGTAGGTAACAAACCAGGCCTCCAGGGCTTAAGTTCAGAAGGCAACACTACCAGTCAAAGCAACGCAACTAGTCAAAGCCAGGGCGCTTCTCAAGGTGGCGGCGCTGGTGGCGGTGGTGGAAACGCAACTAGTGGGGCAGCAGGGGGAGCCGGTTCAGCAGCCAACAAGACATCAGCTGGAGCAAGTTCAGCAGGTCAAAACGCAACTAGCGCAGCCGGTTCAGCAGACAACAAGACATCAGCTGGAGCAAGTTCAGCAGGTCAAAACGCAACTAGCGCAGCCGGTTCAGCAGCCAACAATACATCAGCTGGAGCAAGTTCAGAAGCCAGTAACGCATCCGGTGCAGCACAGGGTCAAAACAACAACGCAAGCTCAAATCCACTAGCCAAAATTCCAGTAATAGGAAAGTTATTTGGCGGTCAATAGTAATAACAACAAGCAACCTGCAAATAGCCAATCCAATGCAGTAACTCATACACGAACTCGTTGCTCGACAGGGCACGACAAATATTTTTATTTATTCATTTATTATTTATCTATTTATTGAATCAATGCGGCTGCATCAATATGATTTGAAGAGTTAAAGCATACAAATTATTTTTTTCAAAAAACTGAAAGATAGATATATACATACATCTTTTTTGTGATGATCACGTTAAATAGCAACATCCTCAGCTATTAAGATGTATTGGCCAGCACTATAATACTATCCATTGTTGGATTGCTACTAGCAGCGGCTGCAATACTGTACTTTTCTAATTCTGTGTCAAATAGTATTTTTTCTAATATGGTGGACGAAATTGTAAATTTCCTGTCAGGCCCCTTACACAGTACAGCACAAGACCAATACATGAAGACTACTATATCTGTAAAGAATGCTTCAATAGTTGCTGATTTAGCGCTGACTACAGATCAGCAAACTAAAGGTCTCTCAGGCAGAGAAAACTTATCAGAGAATCAAGGCATGCTATTTGTCTCCAAAACTCCTGGAAGGT
>JBJMFM010000216.1:0-5878 GCA_045808425.1 Nitrososphaeraceae archaeon
TTGCTTTTTGACCATGTCCTTTAGGTAATGTCATAATATATGCATATTATAATGATATTATTTTAGAGTTACTAATATCTGCGAAAGGGGATTCCTTTTCTTTGCTACTAACAAATCTAGAATCGTGTGAGGAGACATATTGGTCAAAATACTTTGCGGAGTTAGTTAGACTAATCCTAGGTTCATAAACTTTTAAAACGCTTTAAGGCTCTTAACCCCTTAATCGATATGTATAATATGTGGGACCGGATATTATGTCAAATTTGATTCACATACGTGGGCCATTGTGTTATCATTGCTTTTATAGTTCTGCTTAGTAGTTTGAGTTAAAGCATCAAGATATAGCAGTATTTTTGTTTGCGTAGCTCTGCAAGAGTCAGCTGTCTCTCTTTTTGCAGCGGTTGTAATCATTATACAAAGTCATGGTTTGGAAAAGTCAATATTTTATGTGTAGATCTTTCTGACATCTCTACTCTATTTTGTAGATCCTGTTAGTCCTAACATAAGGAATTTCGATATAATCAGGCTTAAAGAATTGAACATTGCGTTTAATGAATCAAAAAAACCTTGTTTTGTTAAACCATCAAAATACAATGTTTTTGATAAGCCTATATCTTCTAGAGAATATTCTCCTTTATCTTTTACTGGATTCATAATAAATGCTAAGTTCAACTGTGTGCATAGCATCTCAATATCAAACAACAGTTCACGCTTAGTTATGGTATATCTTAGCATAGCCTGCTCTTCTGAACCGAAGGTTAGATTTCCAGCTATTATCAGGCTATCCTCAGATCTTTTATGAAAAACAACATTCATAATCATGTTCATCTTTGTTATTCTAAAATTGTAATCCGCATTTTCGTTAGGAACTGAAGTTATATTATATTCCTCTTCCAGAAGCCATTTTTTAACTACATCTACTGCCTCCTGTTTAGAATGCAAATCTACCATTAGTATGGTTATTTGATTGGCAGATAAATAAATAAATTAATAAAGAATAATCAAAAGCAGCGGAAAACTATCCTAATACGGTTTTTTACAGTTAGTGTCCTCCTAAGCTGACAAAAACAGCATTTCATAAAAATCGAGTCAAGGCTTCCCCAAAATGAGAGGTTCGGGGGACCAGTATTACAGTGCTTTAAGGAAAAGGAAGAATCAAAGGTGTATGATTTTTGGAGCATTTTTTTGAGGTGTCAGGAGTATGATGGCAGCATTTGCATCCTGTAGAGTTATCGTAGCAGTAGGCACTCCAATAATTAATGCCGATATGACAAATAACATCATCATGGAGCTTATATTATTCGACTTTTCTCATCAGTTTTGGTATACGATGGAATATATTTAACTTAGCATTTTGCTCAGATATTCTCATTATTTGTGTGACCTCTATAGGATAACATAGCCAGACAATGCCTGCTAATGGGTAAAAGAATTTGAAGGATACATCACACGTAAATTTAAAAAAGTTATTTGGTATACTGTTTACTGTCTTTATAGTTGTCGTAGTATTTTCGTTTTTGCTAGTTTCGATATCTCAGAAAGCAAGTATACCTACAACTATAATTCTGGCTGTTGTGCCATTAACTGTTAGATATATTTTTTACACGTTCGCTCATGTTTAGAAGAAAAAAGAATATGCAATTGGACTGGGGCAAGAAGTAAAGTACCAGATCACATATCTTGTTCCTTCTTTTTATCTATCTCTTCTCTTATTTTCATTAACTGCTTATAATGATGAAATATGATAGACATAAAAATTGGCTGTATTCTTATAGGTTTAGCAGCAAAAGAACAAGCTGAATTATATAGATGGGCAATTGAAAACATATCGTCAAATGTTTTTCTGTCTTTTTTATCCAAGGTTTGACGAAAGCTCTTCCATTCCTTTTGTTCTTCCACGCTGGCTATTCTAAATGAAGGAATAGTTCTACCCATCAGATAATTTGACTACTCATAAGCTAATAAATGGCATGATCATTTTCTGTTTATGTGGGATCCAATGGAATGATAAAGAGGCGGCCCCCAAATTACAAGAGTTCAATAATATGCGAAAGAATCAGACAGAAAGCCACTATACTTTTAGGAGAGAATTCGGTATAGATAAAGTATCATATTTCAAATATTATGTTACCACCAAATGTATACATAACAAATGGTAGGTGGATTACCCGCTACTAGAGTTTCTAACAACCAATATCGGGGAGAGATTTTAGTCTCCCATGCAAAGAATAAAGGTCATCTCCCATGAAATTTTGATCTGAATATAGAATAACACTATCTATATGTGACAGAAGGTCATAAAAAATACAATAATAAACCTGGTTCATTATTCCTTGTATCTGCTAAATGATGTCAAAGGGAGTGTTTTTCTTAGTGCTGGCTATCATCTTGGCATCTATCATCATTTGGATTTTTAAGCAAGCAATCTTTTTTCATTAATTGTGTATTTGGTTTTTGAAAAATATAAAACATTTAATGCACTTTAAAGTCCTGCCAAGCCCAATTAACCTAATCATTTGTCTTAAAAAATCCCTTCCAGCAAAAAAAGCATTTACATTTAGTTAACACAACTTGCTGAAACTTACTAGTAGTTCTCTGGCTTCAAAAAATGAAGTCGCAGTCATATTCAAAAAGGAAGCTATAGTATTTCTGGATATGCTGTTGGCACCAGATTGTTCAGTATTTCTGATTCAATCTAATGATAAAGATGCTGCCCTGAATATTATTTTTATTGATGTAGATCGATGTTAGTTTATGACTGATAAAAATTCTAGGAAGGAATATCAAAGCGAGGCAAACTCTGCAATGTCAGCGGCATAGACATTCATATTCAGACATCGACCAAAGTTATAAATCCTCAACAATGCAATAATAATTAGAATATTCCAAAATGGATAATAATGACGATAATAAATTATCTGGCACTTTATTAGTAAATTGTAGTGGTAGCGCCTGTAGAAGTGTTATACAACAATCTAAGAAAATGGAAGCTGTCACTTTTACATTTAGAGTAGAAAAGAAATCGCACGAAGACCCAGACGTCATAATTGATGTCAGTGGTAGTAAAGATCAAATCCAGCAGGTGGAGAGCAGTATTAGGAAGATAAGTGGTGTACGTTCTGTTAACCATGAGATAGGGAGTTCATTATTATACTAAGATTATTTTTATTGTGATGGATGCACATTCCAATACATATAAAGATAGTATGCAAACAAGAGAACATTCAAAGAGTTAAAGAATTTCTCTCACCAAATAAATTGATTCACATTGTAGAGTTCCATGACGTTAAGACTCCTGAGAAAGATATTGCCACCCTAGATATCTCCGGAGTTGTATTCGATGATGAAGACATACCTCTTTTAGAAAGTAATTTAAAACATTACGGTCAGGTCAGAGTAAATAGAGGACAGGTAAGAATTCTTACATTAAACACCATTTTAAGTGCATTAATAGTTGCAGGTATCGTATCTGTTGCCCTACTAGCTCATGGTCTTAATGAGGTTTTTTATAAGGAAGTTTTTGAACATCATAATACCAGAGTTGTTCTAGAAACTGCCTTAACTATTGGTTCATCTTCAGTTGCAGGATTCCTCTTAGAATTGTTAGTTGTTTACAGAGAGAAGAGAATAACGCATCGCTAATTTTAAGATGAATTTTAATAGTTGAACAACTGCGCGGCTGCAATCATTTAACACATACTGTCTCTCTCAATTACCTATTTTAGCGTGTGTTATTTTATGAAATGAGTCAATGGCTTCCCCCGAATAACAACTTGGTGGAGGTGGCAAGTTAATAAATGGCTTTAGATATAATAAAAAATAAGAACTAGTAAGGGGTAAATTTTCTTTATGCGAAGCGTAATGCAGCGTAAAGAATTTTTCCCTCCTACTACCCATGTTTCTATAGAATAATGCATATGTGTAGAAGGAAGATGTGATTAATATATGCAGAATAATGCTATCGATCACGATAATATTGATCGCAAGGTACAAGATGGACTTGATTTTATCTTAAATCATTTTCAAGAACCAGTATTCCCAAGGAAAATCATGACAAGACAATTAGGTTATCAGGTAGAGATATTCAATAAAGAAGAAGCTCTAGAATATTTTAAAAGTTCAAACTATGAGGATTGTAGAATAAATGCTTATCCTGCTTTTACAGAGTATAATGGTATCAACAGAACACCAATAAGTTTTCTGATGGCTGATTTAGATTTGAAAGATTTTGCAGATGAAGAAGATTCAAACAAAAAAGAAAATACAGCATTCTTACTGGAAAAGGCATTAAACAAAACATTACAGAAGATTAAAGAAACTATTGGGGGAAATCCAACCGTGTTATGGACAGGGAATGGTTATCACATATACCAGCCTGTCAGTGGATTTATTTTAGAGGAATATGAGACTTTTTATGAATTTACAAAATATGTAGACAAAGATCTGACTAGTATGTTTATTCAATTTGCCGAGGAATATTTTACAGATTATGCTGCAGATCGTTTACATAATCCTACTGTAAAGTCATGTCAGGTAAGAATCCCAGCAAGTCTAAACTCCAAGTGTATCATAAAAGAACAAAATACAGAGGTTAAAATAATACAAAAATGGGATGGTAATAGACCATTTATACAACCACTTCTACGGCATTTTAGAATATGGCTTATTCAAAAGAGAATTGATGATATAAAAGAGCTAAAAAAGCAAGAGAAAAAGCATGCTAAATTTCAGATGACTCTTGCTAAAAATCAGGAACGTACAAACACAATTAAATGGATAGAAAAAGGAATACTAGAGCATCCACTATCCGATCATAGAAAATATATCATCTGGAGAGTACTTTCACCATACCTGGTAAATGTAAAAAAGTTGCCAAAAGAGGAAGCTTATTCCATAATGAAAGATTGGTTAGATAAATGCGATAAATTAGAAAAGCTCAACTTTAATCCAAAGATAAAGATAAAGGATGGACTTAGAGGTGCAAACAAAGGGTATTTTCCAATAAGCATGGAAAAACTAAAGGAAGAAAACAGACAGCTATATGATGTAGTTTTAGATAGAATAGGAAATAAAGAATAAATCATTTCAATTTTATAATTATGCTTTGACTATACGAGTGGGCTAAAAGCACAAGGAAAGAGTTGGGAGTTTGAGGGGGGCAAAATCAAGCATCCATATGTTAATGCTTCCTCCTCAATTTTGATAAACTCTGATAGATTAAAGAATATAATAACATCTAGTTTACGTCAGCATTTTTAATGTAAATCTAAGGGGATAATTTCTTCTCCTGTAGCTGTTTTTAAAGAAGGTGTTGCCATGCTCCTTACTTTATGCTGATATCGTTAATCGCATCGTTTCTTGCGACTTGGATAATCATCTCTATCCCATGTGATTTATTTCCTAGTTCAAGTCCTACCTGTTTTGTCTGTTCTAAATGAGCTGCTAGTGCATATATCAATAACTCATAAGGGACTGCTCTTTTTTCTACAATACCCATTACAGCTTTGACTATATCATCTATTACTTTGTGTCCTTCATCACCTATGTTAATGGTTAGATCACCTGTATCATGGTATTCGTCACAATGGTCGCATCTATACTTCATGTTATTACTTTCCATTTTGTGGTTGTAGTAGTACTAACCATACTAATAAATAAATTCATACCTAGCTATAAGTGTTTTCTTTCTAAATCATGAGTCAAAATCAAGGCAATTTGCTTCCCCGAATTTTCAATGAAGTATTTGTTGTATTGCGCAATTTGATAAGCCTTCACAGACGTTTCTTAACTTTGCAACACAATTCTTGTCCAATCACAAATCTGACACTAACAATAACCCTGCATTCAAATCATGCTTGCTTAGAGTGCCGGGTTCATA
>JBJMFM010000217.1:0-4088 GCA_045808425.1 Nitrososphaeraceae archaeon
TTATTGGCTCAATCTCCTTCATATCAACTGGTGGGCCTGAAGAGTCTATACAAGCATATAACGTGGTATTTGCATCAGATGCAATACGAATAAGTGCATTAGTCGCATTATCTACACCATACAAAACCTCAGTTTTTTCAAGGGTATTATGTCGTGAGGTTATCAAGTACTAGAAGTAATTACAAATAGGATTATATAAAGAAAAAATTTATCTGCTCCTTTGCATGAATATTCTTCTTCTGTATTTTCAATCTTGTGGAATTTGCTATTGTGTCATTGTTTGCATTGTAAAGACAACATATCACTAAAGAAATTTATAGACAAGATTTCAGATATGGAAGAAGGCCATTGGATAAAAAGCTACAAAGACATGAATGACCTATTTTGCAAGTTGTCGAAGGCATATCCCATCTTATCTACGCTATTAAGGCTATATACAATCAAGCGATAGCCTTAGATACTAATGACTTATCGACTCCGTTATACTTATCAGGCAATTCTAATCGTTATGAAAAAAAGTAAGGAAAGGATCCAGGACTTCAATAAAGACATAATAGATTCCTATGCAAAAATTACAAATACCTCATCAAAGAGAAGAAGATCCTTGCATGTAGATATATCGCTAAACTAGCGACTGATAAACGTCTTTGGAACAATGACAATATTTGGAATCTATTGGACAAACAGTACCTCTCTGCTGAAGGACAAGGAGTTCTTATGACAAAAGATGGCTCAGAAATGGCAACATGGACAGGACGGGGTATAGCACATTTATTTGGTAAGAAGAGGACAGATCGTGGATCAGTATTCTGCCGCACATTTTCAAAAGGTGAACTTGCATTTCTTGACAACATTCTAGGTATATTTGAATATGAAGCAAACCTAGAAGAGCGAACTGCCGAAGGAAAGGTTTGGGAGTGGAAATAGGATAGTTTGTAGTAGCAAGTCATATTGTAATACTATCACCCCATTGCTTTTTTGCTATTATTGACCATCGATGATATATTAGTGAAATCAACTACGTGTAACCTGAGCGCATCCTTTATGTCTGATTTAGTAGGGTTAAACAAACCTCCATATTAGCATCAGTCCAGCTAGGAACAAGAAGATGTCAAGGTAAGCGATTGCTGCTATTGCCCTTACTGTATCTCTTATTATTGTGAGCTAAAGGTAAGCTAAATGTAAAGGTAGATCCTCTACCATCAGGATTATTCTCAGCCCATATCGTACCTCCATGAGCTTCAATAATACTTTTTGATATGAATAATCCTAACCCTGTTCCTGAGAAGGACTTTGAAGCAAATCTTTCAAATAGTCTTGGTAGTATTTCAGGATCTATTCCGGTGCCAGAGTCCTTAACACTGACAACTACATATTCTTCTTGATCTTTTTCCATTTTCTTAGCATCTATATGGATCCTGTCTTCTTCTCCACTTTTGATGTCCTTGGTAAATTTTATAGCATTACTTAGCAAGTTGGAAATAACTTGGGTGAGTCTTTCTCTATCTGCCTCAATTATAATATCTTCCTTGTTATTCTCATAGACAATAGGTTCATATGCTAATTTTTTTGATTGTCAGACTTTACAATTTGATCTCTATAGTCTTCTATGACATCTACTAATACATCATTTATATTGATTTTTTCTTTATTTAACTTAAATGATTTACTTTCGATCCTTGTAACATCTAATATACTATCTGCAAGTCTCTGCAGTCTTTTTGCATTTCTAATGACTACTCCTAAAAGACGATCGTGCTCGGCAGGATCGAGCTTTCTTGAGAGCAACACATTAGATAAGCCAAGTATTGGCTGTATGGGAGTTCTCAGTTCATGGGCTGCTATATTTACGAATTCATCTTTTAGTTTATCTGCTTCCTTTTGTCTTTCGTATTCTTGTATCTTTTGATACTGAATATGCTCGTTCCAAACCAATTCAAACATTGACTTAGAAGAAGAAACACTGCTCTTGCTGTTTGAATGTACTATAAATGCTATTGCTTGTGAAAAGTCTGCAGCTTTAGGGTCTTTTAGATCAAATCGAAGAAATTCTTTTTCATCTGCTATAAAAAGACCAGATTGAGAACCACCTCCATTGAGAATTTTGATATCCGGTGCTTTCTGAGAAATTTGCTTCACAATCTCAGAACTACTTTCGTCTAATGGACAAATGATCTTTATTATTACACCTCTCTGGGAAGACGCTTTTACCAGATATTCTAGAACTCCTAACCTCTCGGCTCTGATAATTGCTTTGCTATCTGCAAAGAGGAGTAGACCTTCTTTCTGTAAAGATTTTGCAAGATTAAGGTAAATTTCTGTTGCCTTTTGGCTATCCGCAATAACTTCAAAAAATTCTGGTTCTATTCCTTGTTCAATCTCTTTGATTATATCTTCAGCCGGTATTGACTTACTCCATAAAGTTTCAAATATGGAATGCTGTTGATCTACAATTTCTCTTATGTTGCTATATATGGCTTGTTGATTGTGTTCTTGAAGAGTCATTGAACCTAAATATTCTGTTTCATTTAGAACAAAATTAGCCTCAATATCGTTCATGTGATGAACTTCAACATTAATATTTCCATCATTTCTCATTTTCATAAGATTCTTGCAGTAAAGCGCATTTTCCTTTGTAATTTCAAAAATGCATCTCTGCTTTATACCTCTTTGTCTTAAAGAAGTATTGATTAATTTATTGACAGAATCATAAGAGAAGATCTTTGATGGAAATTTTGAATTGCCGCAAATATCTATAGTAGAAGTAGGTTTGGTATTAGAGATAATCTCTAGTAGAGCATTTATTACACCCGCACCATGTAATACGGTGGACTTTCCTAACTGGCGCCTAAATAACCATACCAAATATTGTGACAAAAAATAAGGTTATAATATACTTAAGATTTGTGGGCGTTTTCATCATGGACTAGTTATATTTATCATATATTTACAAAATTGGAACATTAAGGAACACAAGCAAGAAGAAGATACTGGAACAAATGGGAATTGCTGCTTTAAGCACATTCATCACTGCAAGTGAAATTCTTCCTTATTCTTGGAAATGCCTAGCCGGCACTAAAGCCCCCATCTATGGCCAAGATATGGCCAGTAGCATATGAGGATTCGTCAGAACAAAGCCAAGTGATACCATTTGCGATCTCCTGTGGATTACCCATTCGCTTCACAGGGAACATCTCTACAACTTTATTTTCATCATACGTACCGAAACCCATCTGCTGAAGTATGATATCTGTTCTAATTGCACCAGGAGCAACGGCATTAATCCTAATGTTTTTCGTCGCGTAGTCTAAGAATCGCCATTATAGGGTTAAGTGTAAAAATGAAACCTGCTTAAATGATGTCTATGCAAAAAAATGGAATGTTTTCATTAAATCGAATCAAATCTCAAATCAAATCTTAACCAACAACAATTTTGATCACTTGTGCAGTAAATAAACACAGCAAAAAAATCCATGCTAATAATCTTATTAAATTAGCTTAATGTATTAGAGAGTAATGGACTATAAGCGTATTTACGACGATATCATGAATAGCGATCCTAAGATAAGACTGGTAACTATTTGCGATTCAAATGGTAAAATAATGCATTCAGATCATAGAGAAGGCGTACAAAATTTGCTCTCACCGGAAGAAAGTAAAAAATCACTTGAACTGGCTGTAAATTCATGGAAAACTCGTAGCCAACTTGCACCAAAGATAGGGAAAGGAAAATATGTATTGGCAGAATATGAAAAGCTTAAACGTATCACTATGCCATTAGGCGACGAACATCTTCTCTATATAACTACAGAACCAGAAGCTAATCATTCAAAGATAATCGAAATGGTTGGGACACTAAAGATATAGCGGTTTTAAAGAGTATGCAAAATTAAGACCAATCAAAACTTCTATTCCTATTTTTTCATCTAAAATACCTGAACGATGCTACTGTTGGGTGGCAACAATTTGATCAGTGGAGTCATCTATATGTAGTAAAGGATAAAAAAACTAATAAAATTCAAAGCGCGAAAGTAGAGCAACTTGACTAGACCTTATTATCTCCTGGTCTCGCTAAAAATAATAAGGAT
>JBJMFM010000218.1:0-4466 GCA_045808425.1 Nitrososphaeraceae archaeon
ACTGGGAGCATGTAGATTCATTTATTAAATTAAACCCACAAAAGCTTCTATTATAAAGTAATAACAGATAATAAAATTACTATAAATAGCAAAGTATCAGATCTGATATTCTCACTACTCAGAAGTACAACATATAGAAAGAAGTTTATTTAATCTAATTTTTATTCAATTTCGTAGACAGTTCTCAAAGCCTCTTTTAGTTTCGGAACAGTCTCATAACTTTGAATTTCGTTGGGATTTATCCATCTAAGTTCATCATGCTCGCAATCAATCCTGATCAAACTTGTATTTGAATGGAAAAGATACGGATGTACAACCCATACAGTATCTGGATTATTAGTTTCAACTACTTCTAGAGGTTGGCCAACATGAAGAAGATTTAATTTTTTATTGCTTAACCCTGTCTCCTCTTCAATCTCCTTTAAGGCTTGTGTTAATGCATCGTTATTTTCAATGTACCCGCTTATTCCAGCCCATAAACCCTTCATTGTACTTGCTTTTTGGCTACGTCTGAGAAGAAGGATCTTTCTGTCATGCTCCAAAAAAACAGTAACCACATTAACTTTTTTTGGCTGCATTATGATGGTCATTCTTGCAATAGTCTTCCAATAACTTTAGTATTTCCATAAAATTTATGATATTTATATTGATAGTAATTATGTTCTCTTGTAATGATATATCGTAAAGTATATCTATTTAAATATTAACCAATCAATGATTCATTGATCATAACTTGAAACATACTTATCAAAACTTGGGTTAATCTTAATTTTCTGTTTGAGCTCTCTCCTTATCAAACCTTCAATATATCAAGTCCAGTATCTGATACTAAGCACATGATTCTATCCTTTTCCTTCCCAAGCCCTTTCCAGTCAACTATTATATGAGTAACTCTTTCGATGCTCTTAAAAATCATTTGTCCTAACATATTTTTATCGATTGATTGTAGGTCATATTTAGTGGCTATTGCTGCAAGACCGAATTCTGACTCCAGCAACACTTTGTTAAACTTTATTGGATAGTGTGTTCCACCTAGCCCAATACCAACCTTTTTGCAGCATTTTAAATCGCTTTCTATGACGCCTAATATAGAATCACATACAATAGAGGCCGCATTTCTATCTGTCCATTCTCTTTCAGTTGAACCAATTTCAACAAAAAGGACTGGACTTTTTAGTGATGTAGGTCCATGGTGAGTCGCTTCAATTACAATATCATAGTTTGGGATCGCAGACTTTACATTTACAATATTCAGTAGATATTGCTTTTGTAAATATGGGTATGATACTGCTATCTCTCTTGAATTTCCACCATTGGGATTGCCTGCATAATTTCCAGTAGAATGACAAGTTAGAGTAGGAATTCCACTTTTAGACACATGTTTTGAAAGAAAAATATAAGATGACTGTATATCTTTTGATTTCCAAACGGATATTTCATCTAGATCGTCTAAATGGAGTAAACTTTTATTACAAACAAACAACTTAACATTTTTGTACTCCTTTGATTGAAGTATAACAGATTCATCATAGTTATTGATTATCGAAAATCCCTTATTATTTTTCAGATATTCTACCATGCTCATGCTTGCTAGATCCTTTTCTGAGGCAACCAATGTATAATATTGGTGGTTCACTATACTCAGACTACGTATAGATGCATATATTGTTTGAAGTTACAAGAATTCCATTTATCTCTTAGCAATTAGGTCAAATACTGAAATCAGCTAACCCTAGTAAGTAAGACTCATCACCATCAGTAACCAAATAGTGCTACTCTTCATAAGTGCTACTTCATTGTTATATTTTAAACAACCACCACGCCACAAAAAATAATAAAACTAACAACACTTAGGCTATAGTTGAAGGATTTTTTCTGCATATCATTATTAAGTAAATTTATAAAATACGTTAAACTATTGTTTAATGAATTTATATTATGAGTGATAGTGTTGAAGAAAATAAAGATGGCATTGTGGAAATTAATGATAATTTTGATGGAGAAGATTTGAGTGAACATATTACCACTAAGGATATGAGCTCGACAGACTCTGTCTTAAACGTTGATACTACAGTTCAAACGGGACAACACGATGACACTCAAGAAGAACAAGAACAACAAGAACAAGAACGTGAAATGAAGTCCACTTCCGATTCTAAATTTTTTGCTATTCGAACTACTGGAGGGCAGGAACATATAGTTGCAAATATTTTGCAAAATAAGATCAATGCGAAAAACCTCGGAATTCGTTCAATTCTCGCACTAGATAACTTCAAAGGATATATAATTGTCGAAGCTCAAGACTCAAATGTTGCCTACGAAGCATTATCTGGTATTCGTCATGCAAGAGGGCAAATCCGTGGAGAGCTGCCATTCAAAGATATTGAAGGCTATCTTATAAAAAAGCCAGTTGTCTCTGATCTGACTGTTGATGATACGGTAGAAGTTATAGCAGGTCCTTTTAAGGCTATGAAAGCAAAAATTACAAGGGTTGATTATGAAAAGCAAGAGGCTACAGTGGTATTACTTGATTCTCCCTATCAGATTCCTGTAACAGTGGATGCAAACTATTTAAAAAAGGTAACACGTTAATTACATGCATCCATAAAAAGAATCAACTTAGACAAAGACTAATTCGGCACAAAATCTGCCATTAATTAAAAGATTATGGGCTGATAGTGTAAAATCATTGAATTAGTTTAGCCTCTATAGTGTCCTAATTTTTCTTTACCAAATTCATTTGGGAGTTCGCACTAAAAAGCGATATTACAAAATGTTAGCAAATTACTGACCGTTTAAATTAATCTGTAAGACCTTTATACAGGGATAAGTTTATTATCCTAGATCAATTCGGTTTTGGAATATGGGTGATAAGAAGTCGATCTCGGCTCTCGTTAATGGTGGTGAAGCTAATGCAGGTCCTCCACTTGGACCGGCTCTAGGTCCTATAGGAGTAAACGTCTTGCAAGTTGTGAATGCCATTAACGAAAAGACAAAAGATTTCCCAGGGATGAAGGTTCCTGTGAAGGTTGAAGTAGACTCCGAGACCAAGAAATTTACAGTTGAAGTCGGGCTTCCTCCAACAGCAGCTTTAGTTGCCAAAGAAGCAAATATTACAAAAGGTTCGGGTAGCGCAGGTGTGAATTATGCAGGAAATATAAGTATGGAGAGTGCTGTTAAAATCGCTAAAATGAAAGTTGAAAGCTCCTACGCCAAGGATATAAAAGGTATAGTGAAAGAGATACTAGGATCTTGTCTAAGTTCCGGTGTAAAAGTGGAAGATAAACTTGCAAAAGAAGTTTACGATGACATATCAGCAGGTAAATATGATGAACTTTTCAGATAGACCATCATGTAATTACAGATATATGTGTGCGCATTTTTAAAGAAAAGTCAATGAGAGTACTGAAGTTAGCATACGGTATGTTCTCACTTGATATATGTATTTATTAAACAGATGACGCCCATCAAACAGATCGCCAGCAATGTAAAAACATTGTCTTATTCTTTTTTGGAAATAGCTTTTGATGTGTAACCTTAGCAATTCTGTACGTTTTGTAAATAATAATTAGGCTTATTCTAAACTTTATCTCACTCATTAATGTTATTAGCATTCATAATATACACTATAGCATGGCTACTGTTGATAATAAACAAAAACTCGAAAAGAAGATAGGAGAAGCTGTTGGTTTGGAAATGGCTGCTCAAAAAGCTGTAGATGAACTTAGCTCAAAAGGATTATTAGATGTGGGAGAAATGAAGAGTAAACTAGAAAGGATGAGGAACGAAGCTAACAATCATCAAATGCAGCTTGAACAGCTAGCCCAAAAGTTGTCAGAATCAGAAGGATTGGACACTTCTAACATTCAAGATACAGCAAAAGAAACAGAAGAAAAGGCTTCAGAAATAATGAAAACATATCTTGGAGAAAACCCAGACTCTTCAGAAGCAATAGAATTCTTATGTCTTGCAGAAGGTGGCGAAGTTGTCCACTATGAAGTTCTAAGTGCAATGGCAAAGAACATCAAGAATAGGCAATTCTCGGCTAAAGTAAAATCAATTTTAGAAGAAGAACAGAAACATCTTAAACTCTGTACTCGATTGGCTAAGCAGACTGCAACATCCGGGTAGACGTAAAATTGTAAATATATGATCAATAAATTTACTTAGCTGGGATTATTTCAATATATTTTTAAATTATGCAAAATATACCAAAGTCATAGTATAATTCGCTATTTTTATTATATATTTATGTCATAATAGAAATTGTTTACGATGCAATAAATTAAACAAAAACAAAATAAAAATAAAAAGTAAATACTACACACTAAATTTTATTTCTATGTCAAAATATGGAAAAACATCACCATGATCAACTCCAATACGCAAAAATGGTATTATCGAAAAAGTGTGGAATGTGGATCTATAGCAGGTATTTTGCTACTTGGAGTATATGCCAAGTGTAT
>JBJMFM010000219.1:0-9701 GCA_045808425.1 Nitrososphaeraceae archaeon
AAGCATACTCTGAAAGAGTCTGTCATTTTAAAGGAAAATTGAAGTGGGATGTAGTTGCAGCTCAACACGCTTCTCTATATAGCCTAGTAACAAATGCAGACATGGCAAAGCCTATTTCACCTCTTCTTTCAGCTCCATAGAGTGATTGACAAATAAAAATTGGCTAGTATTGCATACTATATTGATACAAACCTTGGTTTATTTAGACTACTAAGTTGACTACACTAAATTCAAAACAGCAGTATACAATAGCTTGAACGAACACAATTGAGGTAGTGGATTAGATAGAATTCAGAACAGATTTAGCCATTACGCGGTGAAATGCGAGACAAACCAAAATTTATCTTATCCTATCTATTGACATTGATGTGGCAATCCTGTTTCTTTGTCCAATGGAATGAGTTTGCCGCTTTGACTCTTGCTATTTGCGTCAAAGTAGATTTCCTGGCCGCAGCCTTTGTTACATTGATGATAACGCCTTTCTTGGTACTCCTGCTGCTGTGATGGTTGTTGTTGTTGTAGTTGTGATGGCTGCGATTGCTGCTGTTCCTGCTGACTTCTCCGCACAGGACAATTATGTGGCTCGTTAGTCTCTGCATCTAGTGGTATCTTTTTACCAGTCCTCTCATTGATATACTCATTATCAAATTTTATTGGCTTTCCACATAAATAACAGAATGATGATATGCTCATTTTGTTGTTGTGTCAGTCAGTCATTTACTAGGTTGACACTAATGTTTTACCATTTTGAAGATAGTAGCAGGAGTAAGCTGCCTGAGATAAATAAAATAAATGCGGAAAAGACTTGCAATATCACTGTTCTGTTCTAAATACATTTGAAGATCCATATAGAGAGGAATACTCATATACAAACGTAGAGCACATTATGATGAATTAAAAAGTCAGAAAATGGTCATAACAAGTCTGTGTTGTCACTTATAACAAACAGAATGTTTCTTCTATTCTGTATAATGCTGTATTGATATACGCATTTGTAATCAGCGATGGTATTTTTAGCTGATGTTGTTTCGCAAGTATTGAATTTATGTGATACAACATTTCAATCCTCCTGTCAAGATTATGTTCATTGTTGCAGTCCTCGATGAGTTGTGGGATTATATGTTGTTGATGTTGATATGTTGCTTCCATTTTCTTCTTTCTCTAACAATACTATATGATTATAAGTATATTAATCATCTAAAAGGTGGCTGTCAGTTCTCTGTCAGTATATAAACAACGATTGATGACCATTAGTATTTGTTTAAACGTGAGAGAGAAAAATGATCAAAGTCTAAGGCCATACATCTTCTGATAAGCAAGGTGGGTTATGAGCACCAGGCTCTATTAGTATAACTTCGTAAAAAAGCTTGTCACAAATAGTCTAAAGCTTCAGATATCTATACATTAAGACTGTAGTTAATACCAATAATAGCTCTTTTCTTGCTTTGATGGCATAAAATGTTTCTCGATCTCATCTAGCCTTTTTATTGAATCACTATTCTGTCTAAGGCTAGAAAACGACGAATCATTCCTAATTTTTTGTAAAAGCATAATAACTTGTTCATTTGTTACTCCCTGCTTTACGTCATAGCTTATTTGTCTGCAAATGCTAGTTATTCTACCATATCGTTTATTCTGCCTTTTCTCCCACTTGGTAGCATTCTCCGACAGACCTGTTACAAACTTGACTACTGTCTTTTCCATGTGCTTAACATGCCATTCTCTCATAGGAAAACTGTTTTGTATCAAAAAACATCATCACGCATTATGTTATTATATATGCTAAACTAGGATATATGTAACATGTTTCGAAAGTAACAATAAAACACTGGTTTTTATGTAAGAAAAATAGTTCTCTGAGAATAATGCCGTTATTTTATCATATATGATAAGTTACTATGAATTTATATTGTTATTTTTAGAATTCTAGCTAATCGAGTAAGAATTACTTTATTATTCAGTACGAGGAAGCACAAGTATACATCAGATAGCACATTGCATAGCTCAAATCTAGAGTAGACGAGGTATTTCTTGTAATTAGAGGTTATTGATGTGAAATACTATATTATAATAATTCAAATTATTACTGGACAATATGAAAGACAAGGGAGTAAGAAATAATGGGAAACAACGAACTCCAATTAAAGAGACAACAACCGTTGCCCAGCTTTTAGTAAGATGCCTCGAAAACGAAGATGTCAAGTATGTTTTCGGAATCCCAGGCGAAGAGAACATTCATTTTATGAATGCATTAAAAACTTCTTCTTCCATTCGGTTCATTCTAGTTCACCACGAGCAGTCTGCATCGTTTATGGCTGACATGTACGGCCGCGTTACTGGGAAGGCTAGTGTTTGTAGTGCAACGCTTGGGCCCGGAGCTATCAATCTGATATTAGGAACAGCGGACGCATTCACAGACAGCGTCCCCTTGATTGCCTTAAGCGCACAAGTAGGTCTAGACCGCGAGTACAAGGAAACCCATCAGTTTGTCGATCTTGTTAGCATGTTCAAGCCTATTACAAAGTGGGCAGCTGAAATAGGAATTTCCAATGCTGTACCTGCTATGGTGAGAAAAGCATTCAAGGTTGCTCAAACAGAACGTCCTGGAGCTTGCTATCTTGCTGTGCCACAGGACCTTGAGGAAATGTTCGTCTCGACGGATCTTCAACCATTGCTTCGATCTGACGTCTATGATAGTTATCCCTCACCATCACAGGTCATTCGCGCCGGAAGGATATTGGAACAAGCAAAGTCTCCGGTCCTCCTTGCAGGACACGGCGCCGCGCGAAATAACGCTCAAGATGCGCTGATTCGATTTTCTGAAAGGCTTCATATTCCAGTAGCAACGACTTTCATGGGAAAGGGAGTCTTTCCAGACAACCATCCCAATGCATTGGGAACCGTGGGCTTTATGCGTCGCGACTATGTCAATTTTGGATTTGACTTCGCTGACGTACTTGTCTGCGTCGGCTACGACATGCAGGAGTTTGACCCAGCAAGGATAAATCCTGATGCGGATAAGAAAATAATACATATTTCTCGATATGCTGCCGAAGTGGATCCGCACTACCCTGTTGCGGTTGGAATTGAAGGCAATATATCAATGGCTCTTTATGAGCTTGCCAAAGACTTGAATCCCAGACAAGGGCTAAAAACAGAAAATCGAAAGATTCGAAATCTGCTTCGAGAAGAGCTGGAGGAGGGAGCACAAGATGGCTCATTCCCTGTTAAACCGCAGCGAATAGTATCAGATATTCGTCTAGCACTTGATGACTCTGATATTGTGCTTGTTGACACGGGCGCGTTGAAGATGTGGATGGCCCGCCTATACCCTACTTACAAACCCAATACTTGCCTGATTTCTAACGGACTATCTACTATGGCTTTCGCTCTTCCGGGAGCTATAGCGGTCAAGCTTGCGTTCCCTGAACGTAGAATACTTGCGGCAACCGGTGATGGAGGATTCCTGATGCTTGGTTCGGAATTAGAAACAGCAGTACGTGAGCATGTACCAATTGTAGTGCTAATATGGGAAGATCAGTCATACGGACTCATTAAATGGAAAATGGAGCTAGAGCTAGGACGCCATTCTTCAGTTGACTTTCATAATCCTGATTTTGTTAAGTACGCTGAAAGCTACGGAGCCAAAGGATATAAGATTAGTCGGCCGGACGATCTTCTCTCCACTTTAAAATCTGCACTTGAGGACGATAATTCTGTTTCAGTAATTGCATGCCCAGTTGACTACTCTGAAAACATAAAGCTCACAGATAAGCTAGGCCGCCTGACAGACGCTCTCTAGTATAAGATTACGAATAGATATCTAACTGGATCACGACAAGTTTGGCTTGCCGTAACTATACGCAGAAGGTGCAATTAACAAGGAATTGGATAAATATATATTTCATCTATATAAAAAATGGATCTGGAACTATCATAAAAATGTCAAATCGTAAGCGGCCAGAAATCTAGAGTACTGCAATAATGACCCGCATCGCTGCTGAATTTATGATGATTTATTCAGAATAGACAACTCTTTATGTCTAGGATGATCCTCCTTAAATATTTCGCATTGCAAAAAGGGTTCGTGTTAAGTCACAGACTTGTTAGGAAAGATCATCTAGTCCTTATTGTTGTCATATCTACGCTTGTTATCGCAAGCCCATCAATTAGTAACTATGGTTATTTTGACATTACTAAAGTAGTGTATGGTCAACCAGATCCAAACCAAACGAATTCTAATACTACGAATTCGGTAAATACGCAAAATATCCAATTAAAAAAAGTCCATGTAGGAGATATTGATGTTGCGTACAAAATGTTTGGTAGAGGTGACCCTCTAATACTTTTCAATGGCGCTTCGGATAGTATGGATGCCTGGGATCCGTCCTTTCTAACGGGTATTTCTTCAAATCACACAGTGATTGTGTTTGATCAACGTGGAATTGGAAATTCAACAGCTGGTTCCAAACCATACACCTATCCGCAACTAGCAAACGATACAGCTGGTTTGCTTGATGCTCTGAAAATACCAAAAGCAGATGTTATGGGATATTCTTTGGGAGGACACATAGCTCAGGCATTTACAATTAGCTATCCAGAAAAGGTTAACAGGTTAATACTTGTTGCTTCATCATGTGGCGGAAAAGATGGTATACCTAAACCACCTGAATTTAAGAAATTGCAAGCTGAAATTGTAAACAATTCTCTGCATAATATTCCCAATACTCAGAATATGGAAGCGCTTAATGTTGCCTCGTTAGGATCAGGATGGATCAAACTACATCCTGAAACTGCTGACGTTCCAGCAAACATTACAACATTACAACAATTGAAGCCTGGTTTGCCCCCTGAAATAGCGAATAAGCAGAAAAACCTAGGTATTTGGGAGGAAACCAACTGGAGTGGTGCTTGTGATCAGGAAGCGAAATTGGCAAAACCCACGTTGGTCATAACTGGAACAGATGATAATAACTACATGCCGCATGGAAATGCTTTAATTCTTGCAAGCAAAGTTCCAGGAGCCTGGCTTGTACAGATTAAAAATGCTGGTCACGCAGTAATGAATCAATATCCGGAAGAGATTGGTAAGATATTAAATACATTTCTATCGACTGCAAGCCAAAATAGGTGAATTATCATTTGTATTGTTACCTTGCCTTTACTTGCCTAATACCATTATGCTACTTGTCCAGTTGACTTATGAAGAGCACTGTAGAAGCCAGTGAGCTATGGCAATCTAAAAAATCAAAACAATTATGCTTAAAGAAGCCAAAAGGTCCTGAGTTCAATACTTAATCGCCTCCATGATTAATAAAGCAAGTAGAGTACGTTGTTATCGATTGGCTCTACAAGTAATTTAATTATGCGAAAGCAAGTAGACGATGATAAAAGACTATATATAAAGCCATGAAAACATCATCACTAAAATATTTTTAAAGGAGTAACGTAACCTTGGATTGAAAATAAGCCAACTCCGTATTACATCATAAAGTAAATCAAATGGGTGTGGGATTTGAACCCTAAAGCTATGATTGCGGATTGTATCACACATCCAACTAAACAACATGCGTATTATCTAGGATATATCCCTCTCCCTCTCCTTTAGTAGATCCATTGCTTTTAATGACATCATTTTTTCGTATACTAATCCCCATTGGCCTGCAGAAACATATGTGAAAGGATATATTCAAAGAAGATAGTATTTGGTAAGAGCAATTACTCTGTTGGTAAGAAATATTATAGTGTGAAGTTTACCTGTATCACAAAGGTATGTTTTGTCCATGTTGTGGTATGCAGTTAAGGCTAACACCATCTAATAAAGAAGGTAAGGAAAGGCTTAGACAAGAAAGAAGAATAGTAAAGACAATATAAGATAAGAAATCTGAGAATAAGCGATGTTTTTGTCTTTGGACAACCGGAAAAAGTTATCATCATATAGCCGTATTATTGGGAAGGTGTATTTAATACTGAAGACAAAGAGCAGCTCACATTTAAAGGACGAGATGTAAACAAGAATGGGAAATTCATAGTTTTACGAACCTATTTTACCAAGTCTGAAGCTTTAGGATGGATGAATGGTTTAGTTTGTATATTGACTGGAGAGTTTGATGCCTCTATTGGAGAGTTCAAAAGTACAGGTTATGAATTGTTGTTGTAATACAATCATCAAACCTTTAGCCAAAACGGCTAGGTATTGTTAAACGTTATCTTTTAGATAATGTTACTCTATATGATATCAAGTCAAGCTGTATATCATATTGGATAAGCCTTTATTCTTCAAGTGAGAGACTAAAGTACTGTACCGGATCCGATTCTTGGAAACCCCAGTAGCTTAATGCTGACATCCTTGCTTACAAACAACCACAAGGTGTTACCGTCATAAGCATCAGCAACGTATTTCGGAATGCAAAACTTACCATTATTTGCTGTTCCCTTTTCCAAGCGTAAAACGTTCTGTGACACCTCATTGATCTCACCGACATCTTTTCCATCATGACTCTTTACCTTCTTTCCTTTGAGCATAGTCCACAATATTGTTGGTCCTTCTCTACTATAACTACTACTACCTCTACTGTCACTAGATGCCATTATGCTAAGTGAAAAGTACGGTTTGTCTAATTTGTCAGTATACTTTTGTATCAGATTTGCGAGTATTTGAGAACTAAAGCCTATTCCTTCTCCATTTCTTTGAGGTTACTTTGGATCTATATCATCATTCTATCTAGCTATACCCACAAATTCAGGGAGATTATTATACATCTCTAGATAATACAACCCTTTATCGGTTATCATAAAAGTGCGGTCTTTTTCCCCATGTCTTATCAATTCATTTTGCAAAAGAAGAGGTACGTATTCTTTGAGCTGTTTATAGGATAGAAATGCTTTGTACATTATTTTTGAACTTGACATACTACTATCAGCCATAATAGTCTCTAACATGTCGGCAATAATTTCGACTTTGCTGCGGTGCTTCATATTCTATTCATTTAGACTTTATACTTTGCTTTTCAATTCTGATTCTTTTTTATCTGATGAAGCTAAGGGGCAAGAGACGCACATTCAGAGTTAATGACATAATTAAGAATGTCTATGTTAGTTGGTGGGAACGCAATGCCACGAGCAATGAACCAGTACGGTAAGCAATGATAATGGTATGACCTTTGGGGAAAAGATAATGCTGTCAACTAAATGATGGCATATATTCTATTCTTTTCTTTATGATACGATGGCTAACAAGACCTCTAAACATGTATTAGGATAGTTGACGTATTATCATATAGCGGTCTTCGAGTAATGAAGAACGCATACTGTAAAAAAGCATCTGGCCCTCTATGCTTTTGGGTATAGTGTGATATGCTATTCAATGCTTTTTTACAGTATTTTAAACTTAACACACAACTCCAAATAGACATATTATAATATACTTCCAAATCCTGTTACCATATGAAATATTATGTATATCATTGCATGCGCTACATCATCGGTATGATTAAGTCTATTAACGATAATGCATATTATACAGATAATGAGTGTGGAAAGGAAGAATCCACTAAAGCGCGATCAAGCTCTAAATGATGCGACGAGTGGACAGATAGGAGACGAACCTGGATCTGTATCAGAAGAACAGACAAGAGATTTAAAAAATGAGCGTATGAATACTGCTCGTAAAATGTCTAGGGACATACAATAACGAACAAGCAAATTTCAATAGTTTTTGGAGGCTCCTTATTGTTATTATTGCCGCTGCTCTCTGCTTATCGTCATTGTTCATGTTTTATGAAATTTTTGCCAAGTATTCGTCGGTTTTCTTTTGCTGTAAATTTTAGTCTGCCGTTATAGTCCTTGCCCACTTCAATTTGTTTTGGACTAATAATCTCTGTTGAAGCTTCTTCTTCTACTACTGCTACTATCGCGACCGTAACTGCTCCTGCTGTATCCTTCTCTATTTCCAAAAGTTGTTCGTCGTGGAGGAGGAGGACTATCATTTTCATGCCCCGGATGTGATCTTATATGAGACCAGTATTCCGAATTTGTGATCGCATTTTTGCAAATGGCACAGTTTGCATAACCACATTTATGGTATCCTATGAAGTTTGGATGAATCGTTACGTTGCACTTGTCACATTTATTATTGTCTTTCATTTTTAATTAATCGTGTTTATTCGATGCTTTGGCCGCTGCTGCTAGTAGTGGTACTTCCTTGCTCACCTAATTTCCTCATCTCATTTTGTAGGAATTGCTTGTACTTCTTTTTCTCATCTTCAGTCATTTTGTCAAAATTTGAACTCAATGTTGACCCTATAGTAGATAGTCTATCTATAAGATCCATCGCCATAAATTTTCCTACATTACCTATTCTAGACATTACATCCACTTGTTTTTCGAAAATATTATTAACAGACTGTAGGTCTGTAGCCATATCCAATCCTTTTTGAGTAATTTTATACCTTCCATTATCGGATTCAATTATCAGGCCTTCATCAAGCAATCTACCAAGCATTGGATAGATTAGTCCCGGGGAGGGTCTCCATTTACCTTGGCTTTGTACGATAGCTTTATCAATGATTTCTTTGCCTGTTAGTGAGTGTTCTGTTACTGTTAACAAATCTAATATATATCGCCTAGAGAATCCTCTTGGAATTGAACTTCCAACCCTAGACATCCAATACGATAAAGTGCCCATATCACTAGTAATATCGCTAGCGACTTATTAAGGTATCTATGTACAAGCTGTTCTGCATTCTCGTTTATCACAGGATGCAGATGTTCAGAATACGCTAATAGAACAGGCTCAAATCCATATGGGTTTGTTATATGTGTAATCAGGAAATTCCATTAGTAAAGAATACTTGAGTGGTAGGCGGAAAAATTCTTCATGCTTTGTATCTGTGCTGTCAGTATGATAGTTTGAAGGAAAAATTAGCTGCTCAATCATCAGAACTGCATCTCCAGCATATAATATTCCTGTTGATAACAGTCTTTCTTGCAGCTTATAATAATCAACTAATCCATTACCATCGTTTGATAACTCTTCAAAAATACACCAAAATACTGGTTCTTTTTCTTCATAGTCTGGAGTAAATTTTATCCCTTCTCCTTCTTCTTTTGGTTCCAAGCCTGTACTACTACTATTATAGTTAAGATCTGAGGTATTATTATTTGGTAGGCTTGAATTATCATCGGTAGTAAGGGGCATTTTTTCTTCATTCTAATAGGATTTTTTTCTTCAAGCTGCAGATTATCAGAAGCTAAATTAGTGTTAGTAGGGGTAGATCTTTCTTCATTCTCTCCAGTATCATCCCGTATTGGCCTTCAAATGCAAGACGTGTGGTTTACAATTTGAAGAAAAAAAGCATTTAGAGATACACAAACAGGTGCATGTTAACAAACCCAAAGTAACAGGATATGGCAGTCCAGAATTTAGTCAGGACAGGTTAAGAGGTTAGTCTTAATTTTTATAATCAGTAAAATACAAATAAAATAAAATACTTAGAGCCATGCTGCCCCCGAATTGGCCATTTTCATTTGGTAGTATTGACCCCATTTTATAAAATATTATTGAATCAGAATGGCATTATAGGCACAACGGTTGGTGAACGATTGTCAAATTTGTTGCTGTTGTGAATATGGCTCATTTCATTCGTGTGTAAAGGCTGTTTCTGCTGAGCCTGGTTCATATCTTGCTGATGTTGTGGTTG
>JBJMFM010000220.1:0-3501 GCA_045808425.1 Nitrososphaeraceae archaeon
CAAAATGGCTACAATGACGTTTATTTACTCTGAGAATGTTAAGGAAATTTGACAAGTTTGTATAAATGCATATACTCCATCCCTTGGGCAGGTATCGATGCTTTTAACGACATCATATTTTTGTTCTAATGTCCCCTATTGGTTTGCAGAAACATATGTGAAAGAATATACTCAAAGAAAATATTGTTTGGTAAAAGCAATTACTCTGTTGGTAAGAAATACTGTAGAAGGTGCGAAGTTTACATGTATTATAATGAAGGTATGTTTTGTCCGTGTTGTGGAATGCAGCTAAGGTTAACACCATCCAATAGAGAAGGTAAGGATAGGCTTAGACAAGAAAGGAGAATGGTAAAGATAACAAATTAGAATACATACTGACAGTCGGTCCATCTAGTCATTTTACTGCATATTTTAACGCTGAATCCATTGCATTATCCCATCATATCTGTTTATTTTCTACGGCCATAGTGTCAAATGAACAGCCAAAGAAATTAGCCAATTCTATGATAACATTGCTCATTTGTAGGCTTTAGAGCTGACCGATCAAATGCATGAGTCGTGTGAACTCATCGACTGCGTCTTTTATCGGCACTAGAGTTACCATCAATTCGTCCAAACCTGCTGCCAGAAGTTCGGTAAACCGAGCAGCCACTGTAGCTTCATTTCCTGAAATTACCAAACTGTCTACAAGAGCATCGGGTACCGTCTGATCGGATGTTAGCGGAAAACCTGCATCAGAGAACATTTTGGCATAGAAAGGGAACTTCGCATACATATCAATCAATTGATGCCCTGCGGCAAGTACAGAATGGCGATCCTGGCTAAGCGCTACTGAAACATTTGCCACCAATGGTGGTGCTGATCGTCCATTGGCAGCTGCTGCTGTGCGTAATGCCGGAATTCCAGTACGGATCAAATACGGAACTGGACACGCCCATGAAAGGGCTCCATCAGCGATTTCTCCGGCCAATTGAAATACCTTCTTTCCTAGTGTTGAAATAAGCACTGGAATCTGCGACGTACGGGGCAACGTGACTACAACATTATAGAAGTGTCCGTGATGATCGACCTTCCCTTCCCAGATTGCGGCACGCAGCACTTCCACAAATTCGCGCAGATGGGCTAATGGTGTTATCTGTGGCAAGCCATAGATATCCTGTATGATAGAGCGGTGACTGGGGCCTATTCCAAGACGCAATCGACCAGGTGCAATATCATATAAAGCAAGAGCCTGCTGCGCTAAGACCAGCGGATGACGTGGATAGGTTTGCACAACGGACGTTCCTAAGCACACTGTAGATGTTTTTGCTGCTGCTGCTGCAAATGTCGTCAATGCATCTGGCGACCAAGGAGTCTGGTTCAGCCATATTTGCCGTACTCCGGCGGCTTCTGCTGCGGCAATAGTTTTTACTGCAGCCGCAGCATTTATGCCATCTACTACAAGTCCAACACGTTCTGCAGTTGACAGGCTTGAACTTGAATTTTGTTTTGTCAAATTTTCACATCCTAGTTTACTTGATAGTGCTTCTAAATGTAATCACATATAAACACGATAGTAAGTGTTGCACTGCTAAATTACTATTAGTTAAGTATGAAACTAACAAGGTCAAAAGATTCCTAATGTAAAAGTTATGATCGCGAGCCCTCTCTTTGCTGGTAGTTGTTATCAAATATGTAGACAAACAATGGAGAGGTCATATGACACAAGTTAGTCTTTTGGCAGCTTTTCCAACATCAATTAACTACTGCTGTCCTCAATGCAGTAATTAGCTTATCGAATCTATCTGGATTGATAGCTATTCTTCCACCACCTGTCTAAATAGTAATAGAGTATAGTTATCAGTTCAACTGTGGAATCTTTGCAATATCTCTTCCATAAATTTCTTTGAAATCGCGCGGCTTTGCATCTTTGAATATATCTTTGCTACAATATTTCATAGAATATGCAGCCATCATATCCAAAATGGTTGCAGTGCTAGGGCTTTTTCTGTTGGATAATATTCTATTCTTATGGGTATTCCATGGTAATAGACCTTCCGCTGTATTAATCCTGATTTTTCCATTTCTCTTAGTCTTATAGATAGAGTTTTTGGATTGCCTTCTTCAATTGAGTTTAATAGCTGGTTGAACCTATTCTGTTTACCATTTATCATATTTCTTAGTATTAACACCGCAAATTTTTTGCCAATTATCTTAAATGTGTTTTCAATTGGACAGGCTTTCATTTTTATATTTTCATTTTCAGAGGGGTTAATTATTTGTGCAATCTTGCTTTTAGTTGTTGTAGGAGCAGTATTAATATTAGTGGCAGTAGCAGCGCTGGCTAGTATATTATTAGCAATAGGTTCCATAATCCATATTAAGCACTATTATCTTTTAAAGTTACGTTTGTATACTTAGTAACATGATTACTATATGGTAATCTACTATACATCAAGTAACTTTCATATTTATATATAATTACTACGTTATAGTTACCTATGGTAAGTTATCTAAATATAGTTTCGAAGTTGGATAAAAATGATAATTACAAAGGCAAGAGAAAGATCCCTTTTAATTCACAATTATCAGACTCTGATAACACTATGTTGTGCTCTATCTGCAAAAGTAATCAAATAATCACAGATACTGAATCTGGCGAGCTTATATGTAGTAAATGTGGCCAAGTTATATCAGATAAAGTTCAACAAGCAGGGCCTGAATGGCGAAACTTTACCCTATCATCAAATGAGTCAAATGACAGCAGAAGCAGAGTAGGTATGTCAACATCATTAGCTAGGCATGATATGGGATTGTCAACAATAATAGGAAGAACAGATAGAGATGCGAGTGGACAGAAAATAGATGCAGTAATGCGCACTACGATGGATAGATTGAGAACTTGGGATTATAGAACACAAATTCGCAGTGCTACTGACAGAAATCTTAGGAATGCTTTTAACCGACTTGATATATTAAAAGATAGACTTGGGCTATCAGACTCAATAGTTGAGAAAGTAGCATATATCTACAGAAAGGCTCAGGAGAGACAATTGGTACGAGGACGGACTATCTCTGGGGTATTAGCCGCTGCAATATACATAGCTTGTAGAGAAATGGGAATATCAAGAACATTAAAAGATATAGCCACATATAGTAATGTAAAATTCAAAGAAGTCGCTAAAAGTTATAGACTGTTATGCCTTGAACTTGACCTTAAAATCCCAATAGTTGATCCCATGAAGTATATTGCAAAAGTGGCAAACAAAGCTAACCTAAGTGAGAAAACTAAACGACAAGCCGCAGAGATAATGGATAATGTTACTAAAAGAGAGATGTCTGTTGGAAAAAATCCCATGGGACTTGCAGCATCTGTACTTTATATATCGTCTATGAAGACGGGCGAGAATATAACTCAAAGTGATCTTTCAAATGCAGCAGGAGTGACAGAAGTCACACTCAGAAATAGATATAAAGACCTCATGAATCGACTTGAGCTAAATTAGTGGTACATATGAATAT
>JBJMFM010000221.1:0-11796 GCA_045808425.1 Nitrososphaeraceae archaeon
TTATTGGCTCAATCTCCTTCATATCAACTGGTGGGCCTGAAGAGTCTATACAAGCATATAACGTGGTATTTGCATCAGATGCAATACGAATAAGTGCATTAGTCGCATTATCTACACCATACAAAACCTCAGTTTTTTCAACACTATTTTTCTTACTATTGGCATCATGGGTATCAATAGTCAAAGCATATATAACAAATAGTAGTATTGGGATATATAAGAGGATTTATAATCTCTGTTAGTATTATCATCAGTTAGATCTCTTATTATCGTCATCTAAACTCTATCACTAATAAAAAACATTCTTGCCTGAACTACCAAAGTCGACCTCTGTTATCATCAGATAATGGCGCTCGTCTTTCTCCTCTTTTATAGGGTATAGCCAATGTGGCTGGTACAGCAGTTTTCTTATACATTCCTGCCAAAATCGCAATTGGTATTAGATATGGAAGCATTAATAGAAATTGAGATGGGACTGCAGTTCCTATGGCTTGCAGACCCAATTGGAATGCATCTACAAATCCAAACGTTAATCCTCCCAATAACACATAGAATGGTTTCCATCTACCAAATATCACTACAGCAAGTGCAATCCATCCCTGACCTGCCGTTATATTTTCCAAGAAATACCCTGTGGTAACTAGAGCAAAGTACGATCCAGCTAAACCAGCAAACAATCCTCCTATTATGACTGCAAGGTAGCGTATTTTGTAAACGTTTACTCCCAGTGCATCTGCTTGCCTAGGATTTTCTCCTACGGTTCTAATTTTCAAGCCTAAACTTGTCTTAAATAGAAAAATATGAATAAGTGGTACGAAAAAAAATGCCAAATAGACAAAAGGATCATATTGAAAGATTGCTGGCCCAACTATTGGGATATGACTCAGAAATGGAATCTCGATGGCATGGACCTGATTAATTTTAGGTGCTATTGTTACAACTCCAAATGTCAATCTAAATAATAGAGCTGTGAGCCCAAGACCTAACAGCCATATTGCCAATCCTGCAACTAGTTGATTAGTGCGCAGGGTTATACTCATGAATGCCATTAAGGCCGCCATTAAGGCCGGACCAGAGATTGCCAATAATAAACCAACAAACACATTTCCTGTAAAGTAAGTCCCAATGAAACCACCAAATGCTCCCATCAGCATCATTCCTTCTAGCCCTAGGTTTAACACTCCTGAGCGTTCAGCTATTGTTTCTCCAAGGGCCGCAAAGATAACTGGTGTACTTAAACGAACTCCTGATACCACTATGCCTACTATAAAATCAGATTCTACCAGCTTTGGATGACACTTCCCCTTTTTATAGCTGGCAGACGGGTAAACAGTTCTCCTACAAGAACGAAAATAAGCACTAGTGCTTGAAGTGTTGGAGCAAAAGAGCTGGGTATACCCAATGTTCTATACATCACTTCAGATCCCGAAATAAGAGCAGCAAAGAAAAACGCCACTATTGCAACTCCTATAGGATGTTGTCTACCCAGCAACGCTACTATTACTGCTATATAACCATATCCTGGAGAAATTCCTTCTATCAAATAGTGTTGTACGCCTGTTACGAGCACCGCACCAGCTAGTCCAGCAATCCCACCACTAATCCCCATAACTATTAGTATGCTCTTAGATACATTCATGCCAGCATACCTAGCAGCCTTAATATTTGCTCCAACGCTCTTAATCTCAAATCCAATTTTGGTTTTTGATAGCAGTAAGTATATTGCGATAGTCGTCAATGCAGCAACGATTATTCCTGCATGTAGACGAGTATGTGATAGTATAATTGGCAGCTGTGATTGAGGAAAAATATCAGGACTGTATGGGTTAAAGCCAGGAGCCTTTATAGGACCATGTAATAAATAACTAATAAAAAGGATCACAACAAAATTCAACAAAACGGTAACAATTATCTCGCTGACCCCAAGCTTGACTTTAAGTATAGCTGGCACCAATCCAATAGAAGCACCAAAAATAAATCCTGCAATTAAAGCAACACTAACTCCTAGTATTGGCACTGCACCGATCAGTGAGATGCCTGCCAAAGCGGCACCAAGTGCACCCATGTAAAGTTGTCCTTCCGCACCTATATTCCATATTCTACACTTAAATGCTAAAGCCACAGCCAATCCTGCTAGAAGAAGCGAAGTAGTTTTAACAAGTGTGTCAGCTATGGCGCGAATGCTTCCAAAAGCTCCTTTTATCATAACTCCATAAGCAACTATCGGATCAACACCAGAAAAAGAAAGTATTATTGCGCCTATTAAAAAAGCGAAACCAGCGGACAGATATGGGGCAAAAGCTAAAACTTTCACCTGTTTTTTTTGCAATTCGACTTTCATTTTTAAGCTGTTTAATCCTTTCTCACAAATTGGGCTTTGCTACTTTGCCACCCATTAAAAGACCTATCTGATCGACATCAGCTTTTTCCCTTCCAACAATTGTAACTATTTTACCTTCATATATTACGCCTATTCTGTTGCTAATGGAAAGGATTTCATCTAGATCCAGGGACAATAATAAGATGCCAACTCCATTATCCCTTTGTCTGATTAACTGTCTATGAATATATTCTGTAGCGCCTATATCTAACCCTCTAGTTGGATTGTGTACAACTAAGACTTTAGGATTTCTTGACAGCTCTCTGCCAAGAACAATTTTTTGTAAGTTGCCTCCGGACATTGATTTCACGGGAGCGTTTAATCCTGTTATTTTTATATCAAAATCTGAAATTATCTTCTTCGCGAAGTCTTTCATTTCGTGCTCCTTCAAGAATAATTTCCCTGAGTAAGGTTTAGCATACCATCTATCAAGAACTAAATTTTCTGCAATAGGATATTCTAAAATTAGTCCAGTGTGAAGACGATCTTCAGGCACATAGGCTAAACCCCATTCTCGAATTTGTTTTGGAGAAAGGTTAGTAATAGGTTTAGAATCGATAGTAATTTGTCCGCTGCGGATTTTTCTCAATCCTGCTATCAATTCAGCAAGTTCACTTTGGCCATTGCCATCTACTCCCGCTATGCCTAAAATTTCGCCTTTACGTAATTCAAGAGAAAGGTCTTTAATAAATAACACATTTGAATTATTTAGTGCAGATACATTCTTTATCTCAAGAATGTTGTCAACTTGTCTATTCGTTATATTTTCAGTATTGATCTCGTTAATAAAGGATCGTCCTATCATCATTCTTGCTAGTTCTGTCTCACTAGTATCAATTCTTTTAACAGTGCCAATAACTTTACCGTTCCTTAAAATAGTAACTCTATTACTTACTTCCATGACTTCTCGTAGCTTATGAGTCTAAGAAAATTTTTCCACTGTTTTGTAAACCTACAATTATGTTTTCGGTGACGGTATGGGATGGAGTCAATAGGAAGTGTTGATGTACCATTGAAATCCCAAGATCAATAGCATGTAAAGGCGACTTTATTGCAACGTGGTTTCCCTTCACATAGATATCTCCTGAGGTTGGTTGATACAAACCATATAATATGCTCATCAATGTTGTTTTTCCAGCTCCGTTTTCACCAAGAAGTGCATGAATTTCGCCCTTGATCAAATCAAAGTTGACATTGTCGTTTGCTACCAACTCACCGAACCTGCAGGTAATTCTCTTCATAAGCACAAGCGGATCTCTGTCATGTTTAGTGATTGACGGATCAACTGTTTGATCGTCTTTGCGCTGAATAGCGGTGCCTCTTTTAAATTTTCGAAAATATTTTGTTTTTATATCTTTATCTTCATTAGAAATTTCGGATGTTACATGAGTCATCTCGTATAGACCAAAAAAATTAAGGAGTGGCTGTAGTTCTTTCTGGGACTACAATCTTTTTATTCATAATGTCCTGCGTCAATTGAGTTAATTTCGTTTTTACGTTTGTAGGCACTTTACTATCCAAATCATGAAATGGCGCTAGATATACAATACCATCCCCTGGAGCACCCTTAGATAGTTCTAGTCCAGGTTTCAATATTTCTCCTTTGAATTGACCATTTTTAACTTGGGTATAAGCTTGATCGTATGCCTTATCCATGTCCAATACAAAAGAAGTAAGCACTGTATTTGGTGCCAATTTATTCTGGTCCGATACAGCACCAAACGCATAAACACCCTTCTCTTTTGCCGCATCAATTACACCATGACCTGATGTATCTGCGACATGAAGCAAGAAATCTGCACCAGAATTTATTTGAGCGAGCGCTGTCTCCTTCCCCTTTGCAGGATTATTCCACTCGCCAACGTATGAAGTAACTACTTTTATCTTTGGATTTATGTACTTGGCACCTTGCTTGTAACCCTCTGCAATATTAACAACATTAGGATACTCTTGTCCACCGACAAAACCGATAGTGCCTGTTTTAGACATCATTGCGGCAAGCGATCCCAATAGAAATGATCCTTCTTGCTGCATAGGAAAGATGGAAGCTACATTACCCCCTTTAACAAGTCCAGTCATAATCGCAAATTTTGCATCTGGATAATCGGGCGCAACCTTAACTGCAGGATCCCCCCATTGAAAGCCTTGAGCAATAATTAAGTTATAACCAGAATCACCATATCCTCTCAACGTATCTTCGATATCTGGTATTGCTACACCGTCTGCTGTTTTAAGACTTATTCCGTATTTCTTTACCAATGCTTGCATACCGTTGAAACCAGCCGCACCCCATCCACCATCACTAAATTTGCCATCAGTCACAAATGCCACCTTAAGAGGTGCTGATTGTGCATAAGTATTGGAGGAAAACTGAAATGGGTTGCTGAGTCCTAAAATTAAACCAGCTGCTATCACAGAGGCGAGAATAACACGTAAGGTTACACTTTGTTTCAAGTGCATATACTGGTGATCTTATTCCATCCTATTATAGTTTATCCAAAATTTGCATCAAAAAATTCAAAAATATGCGGTATCGTAAAAGCACGATTTTTGGTCACATACATAGGCCTCGCGATGGTGTGCGCTCTATGAGATCTATATGTGATATGTTGTAATGCTCTGACATTTTTATTTTGAACGTTATTTATTCTGCACTAATAAACAATAACGAGATCATATTAAAACATCTTGTTGTTGCATAAGACGGTGGCCGCCTTTCTCTCAATCAAATTGCACAAAAATCAACATCCACTGTGTAGGACAGTCTTGCAAATAATAACAATCTTATCACATATGGAATATGAATTTTCAATAAGCTTATTTTGTGCTTTTTTTAAATATTATCTCTTTAACCTTAAATATTGACGTATGTAAAATGGATACTAGGTACATCTTGCGGTCTCAGGGTCTCTTTTACGTCCAAATAAGGCAGAATTTTTACAGAGATTCCCTTCAGCTTCTGAAAATATCTGACAATATTAAGCGCCAATCTGGAATACTTGAGGCCGCTGTAATAATGGGTACGAGGACCAATAAACAAATCCTTTCCAAACTTGGATTTCCTGAAGATAAAATTAAGCAAGCTAAGGAATCTGATTCAATAATAGCTATCAAGGCACAGAATAAAAGATCATTGGACTCTGTGGTGATAAGACTAGACAATTTGCTTGAGGGAACTGATAGAATAATATCTGACACAGGCAAGAGTGGTCAAATTTTGGATCTTAATTCCGCGCTAAGATCTATGCCTGATGCTAATTTAGCTCTAATCTCTGTCCCTGGCGAATATGTTAAGGATCTTTCTTTAAGGTTGATTGATGCTGGTATCCATCAGCAGATATTCAGTGACCATGTACCTATATTAGATGAGCTGGTGATAAAGAAACATGCTTCAGATAAAGGCATTTTAATTTTAGGCCCAGGATCCGGAACCTCTATCATTAACGGCAAAGGCATAGGTTTTTCAAATATAATAAGAAAT
Source organism: Nitrososphaeraceae archaeon (assembly GCA_045808425.1). GTDB lineage: Archaea > Thermoproteota > Nitrososphaeria > Nitrososphaerales > Nitrososphaeraceae > JAFAQB01. The sequence continues at coordinate 5,862 of JBJMFM010000221.1, forward strand.
GGACCGGTTGGAATTGTAGCAGCAGCCGGTACGGGGCTGCAAGAAGTCTCGACGCTATTAGATCGATCTGAAATAGGTATTAAACATGGCTTGGGAGTTGGTGGAAATGATCCCAAAGATGAGATAGGTGGAATAATGATCATAGAATCAATAAAAGCACTGGAGGCTTGTAAGGATATCAAAATAATTGATATAGTATCAAAACCACCTTCCTCTCAGGTAAAAGAAAAAATTACTGAATATATTCTAAACAAAGGGAAGAAAAACTATGTTCTAACTTTTATGGGCACAACCGGAATGACTAACTATCATGTTAAGTCACGAAAAGTAATGGAGGTTAATACTCTGACGTCTTCTGTATTAGCAGTTGCCAAGCAATTAGGCGAGAACTATTTAAAAAAAACCTTAGAGGAAATTTACATACCCTCAATGGCTTTACGGAAGAGATTGGAAAAGGAGTGGCTAAAGTCGAATAAAAATCAGAAATATTTAAGAGCACTTCTCACAGGAGGAACATTTACATACGAAGCTCAAGTAATTTTAAATGGAATCCCTCTAAAAAATATCTACTCTAATGTTCCTATTATTGGTTCGCAAGCTTTACGCAGCACATCAAAAAGTCAGATGAATTCTGTTATTGATTTAGGAGACGAAGAATTTACCGAAGGAAGAGCGCATCCCATGATAGATCCAACTATAAGAAAATTAAGATTGCTTGATGAATCTATCGATTCAGAGGTGGCAGTAATAATGTTGGATTTTGTCCTAGGATACGGATCGAATTCAGATCCTGTTGGAGCAATTATAAAGGAAATTGGAAATGCAAAAACTAGCGCAGAGAGGCAGGGCAGGCATCTCAGCATAGTAGCGTATTTATGTGGTACCAAAAGAGATCCGCAGAATTATGAATCTAGTATGCAGTTGCTCAAAAGGTCAGGCGTAATTGTCATGCCAACTAACGCTTTTGCGACAATTGCATCTGCAACAATAGCTTCTAAGGGCAGAATGGATTTAAAACAGATTTATGCTAAATACATTGATTTAGGTGGCATCATTGAGTAAAAATGATTTATTGAATTCGAAATTGAATGTTATAAATCTTGGTCTGGATATCTTCTTCCAGTCACTAAGAGATCAAAGCATAAATGCAATTCAAGTTGATTGGAGGCCTTCTACAAAACTTGACAAGGAAACCGAAGACATTCTCTCTAAAATACTTTAGGTACAATCCAAAAAAAGCATTTACAAGAAATGATATCTAAATTTGATCTGAAAAAAAATTATTTCATGTTTGGGTGCCGTTGGATAGGATACAGATGTTCACGGCAAATATATTTATCTTCTGCAAAGGGCTATATGGGCAAGGTCATCAGCGTTTTCGACTCCACCATAAATATCAAAATGATTAACAATGAACTTTTAGTTGTTACATTAGGAAATATTCGGTCACCTATTAGCATGAATCTATTTCCTGCGTACAATATAACCGGCGGATTTAAGGGGCTTGTATCATATGGGGAAAAATTAAGAAAACAAGATAATGAGACATTGTTAGTCGGCAAGCCTCTGCTTATAGCTCTTAAGAAATCTGGAATTTACAATAATAACTTTGAAAAACCTTGTTATAAATATCTGAAAAGATTTGTTAAAGTAAGCAATAGGATATTCGATACACTGCTGAAAACAGCTAGAAGAGGCTGCTTATTAGATGCTAATTTTACCACTAGCGGATTATTATCCAGAACTTTAGTGCAAATACAACGCTCTATGCAAATTAAAGATAACAAAAAATTCGTAGAGCAAATATCAAATACATTGCTGGAATTGTGTGGAATAGGACCCGGATATACTCCTTCTGGTGACGACTTTATATCCGGTTACTGTGTCTTATTTAACAAATTAACAGATTTTTCAGATGCTGCTAAAATAATATTGCATCGTAAAAAGATAGTTAAAAATACCACATGGATGAGTTCTAAATTTATAGAGTATTATGAAGAATGTATCGTAGATGAGCAGATCCAGGAAATGATAAACTCCATATCCACAGGTGATCCAGAAAAGTACATGTCATTATTGTGTCAAATCAGCTATAGAGGACATACATCAGGGTCTGATATTGGTATAGGCATGACTGCTGCACTCTATACAATTATTGACCGAAAATTCCACACAGAACTTCTTAGCATGTTTCCGTGTAAAAAGGGAGATGAAGGTTCTTTATAATGAATACTTTGCTTACTCAAGAATATTATTTAAAATGAAAAATGAACTGGATAATAAATTAAAAATTTTATATTAAATGAAAACTTGACAAAAATATTAACTATGCTTAAATAAGGTATCATACAAATATCTTTCTTATCTCTCAGCAGTCTTTAGTTGTTGCATTGGGAGGAAATGCTTTACTGCGAAGTGGACAAAGTGGAAGCTTCGAAGAACAGGATGCAAATTTTCAACCTGCTGCAAGGAAAATAGCGGATTTGGTTCAAGACTACAAGGTAGTGGTAACTCACGGGAACGGACCTCAGGTAGGATATATCCTTTTGAAAAATGAGATTGCTAAGAAGTATGCGCCTCCTTTTCCCATCGATGCATGTGGAGCACAAACCCAGGGTTGGATAGGCTACATGATTCAACAATCCTTAAAAAATATGCTGATGGCTAGGGGGGTTGAAAAGGAAGTTATTACTCTAATTACTAGAATCAAGGTTGGTAAGAATGATCCCGCTTTTCAAAATCCAACTAAACCTATTGGCCCTTTCTTCAATGAAGGGCAAGTTGCGTCGATAATGCGCGAAAGACCTGATTGGACAATAAAAGAGTATGCAGGAAGAGGCTACAGGCGAGTAGTGGCATCTCCAAAGCCCCTCCAGATCGTTGAATCACACGCAATCCGTACAATGGTTGATGCTGGATTCCTAGTCATTGCATGTGGTGGAGGAGGCATACCAGTGATAGAGACGAATGGAACGTTAACTGGAGTAGATGCAGTAATAGACAAAGACCTTGCCAGTGAAAGACTGGCAACACTTATTGACGCAACAAAATTAATACTTTTAACGGATGTAGATGGTCTATATGAGAATTATGGTAAGAGTAGTCAACAGCTTGTTTCGAAGATAAGACTAAATGAGATTAGTAGACTTAAGATAAGTGACTTAGAAGAAGGTGATATGGGTCCAAAAGTACGCGCGTCAATAGCATTTATACGGAATGGTGGTAAAGAAGCTGTAATCGGTAATCTGAAAAGACTTTCAGAGTCATTAGATGGGAATGCTGGAACTCATATTGTGCCATGAATTTCGTGTCTTGCTGAAAACAAAAAAAGAAATTGAGATAAACCTGATATGGACAAACCAATAAAAAATAGAGTAGAAGAAGCAAATAAAATAGCAACAGAAAGGATTCTTAAATCAAGGCCGCTATTGATTGACATAAAACCTGCTATCGAAGTTATGCACAATATGAAAAAGAATTCGATATTTCATGCTGGCCCTCCGATAGAATGGAAGAGAATGTGTGGCCCTATGAAAGGTGCGATAGTCGGTACCATGATCTACGAGGGATATGCTGAAAGCTGGACCCAAGCAGTGAAGATGATAGAACATGGAGAAATTGAGTTTTCTACAAATCACGATCATGACGCTGTTGGTCCTATGGCTGGTGTTATTTCTCCATCGATGCCGGTATTGGTCGTGAAAAATGAAATATATGGAAACATATGTTATGGTCGTTTTGTCGAGAATAAGGTTCAGTTCGGACTTTTTGATAGGGATGCAGTGGAGACTTTGAGGTTCTGGTCTGAAACTTTGGCACCTGGTTTGGCAAGAGCAATTAGGAAGAGCAAGGGAGTGGATCTAAAGAGCATAATGGCAAAGGCTTTGCATATGGGAGATGAGTTGCATAATAGACCTGCAGCTGGGACATTGTTGTTTGCTAGTGTTATGATACCATATCTTATAGAAGCCGTAGATAGGGATGATTTGGTCAAGATTACAAAATATTTTTCTGAAAATGAGATATTCTTTCTATGCATGAGTATGGCTGCTTGCAAAGCAATAATGAATGCGGCAACGGAAATTGAATACAGTACACTTATCACTGTTATGGCTAGAAATGGAGCTGATTTTGGAATAAAGGTAAGTGCGCTAGGTAGTGAGTGGTTCATCGGACCAGCCAGTATGATTGAAGGAGTGTATTTTCCAGGTTATGGCCCTGAAGATGCAAATCTGGATATCGGGGATAGCGCCATAACAGAGACAGCTGGGATAGGAGGCTTTGCTCTTGCAGACTCTCCTGCAATTTTATCGTTGATCGGTGGATCAGCTGAAGATGCCATTAAGTATACTAAGCAAATGCGTGACATTACTATGACGTTTAACGATACATTTTCACTTCCGATCCTTGATTTTCAGGGAACAGCTACCGGAATTGATCTTCGAAAGGTGTTAAGAACAGGTGTATTACCTGTAATTGATACTGCCATAGCACATAAGGAACCAGGTATTGGCATGATAGGTGCTGGCTTAGTGAGACCGCCTATTCATGCGTTCAAGAAAGCTCTTCATGCCTATGGAGCAAAATATCATTTAACCTAGAGAAATTCTGTTATTCAGTATGATATGCATTTCATTGCTCTTGATGTGGCTCTATAATTGAACCAAACGTCTTACCATTTTTGAAATCGTTGTCTGTTGTTAAAGTTCCTTTAAAGGTATATCTTTCATTAGCTTCAACGGATTCTTATCTGCTTGGGCCCATTATATATGCGGGTTCAAATCAATGAGATCTGGAACAGATATCGGTGCTATGAACAATAAATCTGCAGTAGTGGCGTTGGTTGAAGTCACATTAATCGGTGTGCTTGTTTGATTGATTATCGTAGTTGTTGTTTTTCCAGCAGGAGTAACAGTCGTCTTGTTGCTCACAGTATACGCAAATTGGGTGTGATGCAAAAGGAACTAGATCTGAGCTAATTCTGAAAAATAATAGATTGTATTTAACATTATATCTTAGAATATTATTTAAGTAAATTAGGTTGTTCTTAACCGTTTGAACCAGCTTGCTTTCAGAATAAGACGCCAATCTAAAAGTACAAGGAGCGTTTCTGGCAATGCTGTTGTTGATACAGGGATATCCTAATTTCATGGTAGCGCGATTTTCAAATATGCCAAAAGAATGCATCTAATTTTTGATAAAGCACATATTGAGATACTAATTCAAATTCATATTCTTGCAGTTTCCAATTTAAATAAAAAAAGTTGACTGTTTTTGAGTTTTATTTATTCTGCCATATTCCAATTGTATTTCTCTGTGGATCTTCTAATACAGCATAGTATCCTTCTGATATTTCCTGTTTATCCTTTACAACTCTTGCCCCAAGCTGTTTTGCTTTATTTATATATTGTTCAACTGACTCTACATTGACAAACTGAGTTGATACTTGTTGTGGGTTTTCTTTCTTAGCTAGTGCTCCACTAATGCCCGCATTTTTTATCATATAGTAGCCTTGTGTTTCGCCCTTTTCAAATTGCCAGCCAAATAGCGATGAATAAAAGCTCCTCAGGCCATCCACATTATCTGCTGGTATTTCAAAATGCCCTACCTGATGTTTGATACCGTTATTATTATTATTTGTTGACATACATTATTTCACCAAATTTTATTTTCTTTTTCTATATTTCTCGTTCTTTTCTTTCTGCCTAGGCTTTTGCTTTACCGTCTGTGCTGCCTGTTCTAGTGCTTCTCTTATTTTGTTATCTGCCTGGCTACCTGACAGCAAGTTTGCAATCTTACCAGTTGTGGGTAGCTCAAAATCAATTGAATGTTTTATCTGTGTAGTATTTGATCCATTTCCATGAAATTCCTGTATACTGTCCCACCTTTTAAAAGGACCTTGAATTTGTTTTGTAACTAACCTTCTATTCTCTTC
>JBJMFM010000222.1:0-2662 GCA_045808425.1 Nitrososphaeraceae archaeon
GTTACATTTTCATCCATTTCAACCATTTTTAGCATAACAACAATAATATTTTTTTAGTAAAAAGGCTATGCATTGGAGCGAGCAAGCATTTTTTGGTTGTTCTCTATAGAAAGACAGGGTGTAGAGGATTTTTGTCCTACAATCACCGAAAACAATCTCAAAATAATACCGTATTTCTAACACAGATAAAAATGGACCGGGTGGGATTTGAACCCACGACCTGTGGTTTTGAATTCCTTTCATCATTGTTAGATCAGCAGCTGCTGTGGCAGCAATAGTTGGAGGCTTGCTATCCTTTTCTTCAGGCTGAAAAATCATTTCAAAGACAAAAATACTTGGTGCCATTGCTTCGCTTGAAGGATGGCTAGATACTGCTGTCAAGCAGAATTTTGAAGACATGAATAGAGCATTAAAGCAAAGAGCAGAAAACTGATAGCACATTCTCTTCTTCTATCGTTACTAACTGTAATGTTCCCATCAAAGAATCATAACATTAGATTTTTTCGTACAGTAGGTGGTAGCAGGGTTTATAATAAATCCATCTCACATACAAACATCTGAGGGAAGAGAAGAAGAGAATATGATACGACGAGGATATATTATCTTGATTATAGGTGGAGCGTTGTTTATTGCAGGAATAATAATAGCTGCTGTATGGGCTATTCCCTTTGCTAGCATATTTCTACAAAATAATACTCTTATCAACGAAGTATCAATACAACCTGGCAGATCAGTTGAAGCAACAACCCAGGTAGCAGATGTCTCAAGACCCGTAACTGTAGCAATACATATTGAAAGATTAGAAGGAGTAGTGAGATTGATTGAAACCGTCAAAGATCAATCTGGGAATGTTGTAAGCAGCAATGAGTTCTCTGCAAACCTGTTTACTACATTTCGACCACAAAACGGTGGCAATCATATTCTTAACATCACAAATGCTGGATCAGCACCTGTTACAATTAACGCAATGTTTGGCTATTTGCCATTCATAACGGCTCCTGCTTCTACTTCAGATGGGGGTGGTGGTCAGCCAATACCTGGTGTAGATCTCAGTAGCTTATCCGTAGTCATTACTGGTGGGGTGCTAACTGCAGTAGGCTTCTTCACAATCATTGCAGGAATAGTAATAGTTGTGATAGATAGCCGAAAAGGTAGAGGAGGATCAGGTGGTGATAGAGGAGACAGCACTAGGGTAACAGATGGCGGCATTACGTACAGGAAAGATTGACGAGAAGCAGTGATGCTGCATGTTGCTCTACCATAGTCCCTAGCCTGTTGAGTAAAGGAAAGGGGCAGAATAGTTATCAAAAAGGGCGGGTGAAAAATCTACTAATTTTGCAATAACTGGTTACCTTTCGGGGTATGATATTGAACCCACGACCTCAGCTGCAGCAGCTATGTGACTCTCTCTACATTTGAGGAGGAACAATGACATTTGTTACCTATTTTTGTGGATGATTTACATACTGTTATTGTAGGTAATTTATCCAGCAGGTGGTGGCGATGGGCTTACTACTTTTCCAAAATACGCTTTGACGTGTGGTCTAAAGAGGTAGTAGAGGGTTATTGCGCTTATGATAATGCTAATTATTCCACCGTAATTGGCAGCAGTAACAAGTGTAATTACATTCCATACGATACTGATAATGGACAAGATTATGGCGACAGTCCAAGCCCATCCTTTGCCTTTCAGAAGTCCATAGGCTACAATAAATGAGACTATAGCTATAGCAACAAGTACTATCCCAAATGGAATAATGAGTCCTGCAAGAAAAGTTTGAAGAGCCATCGGAGAATCAGAAGCAGGAGGAGGTATGGGGATTTGCGCAGCAGTTAGGTTACCTTCTATATTAGTTTGATTAAAGGCAGAAGGTGGAAGTGTAGGCAATATCGCACCTAAAGTAATAAGCCCAATTCCGAAAACAAGCATGATAACTCCTCCAATAATGTTTAGGATTGTAATTATTGGAACGCCAAGGGGCGGGACTTAGGTGCTCCTTTCAAGCTACAAGTGTGTTGATATTTGTCTTTTTAATATACCTGATGACAGCATTAACACCAGAGAAAACCATGGCAGAAGTAGCTATACCAAGCGTAACTTTCCTGATAACATAGACTACAGAAATGCAATATCCATTATTGATGTCGAGTATGCGATAATTTGCGCTAGACCGTAATGATGGTAACCCTGCAGCAACGGAAAAGAGGAGAGCATGAAGACAAAAAATAAGCTCAGTTTAATGCCGTAGTTTACCAGATTGATAAAAGTGGATTATGTGGGATTTGAACCCACGACCTCAGCACACTGTTACTTAATCCTGTCAGATATAGATGAAATCACATCTATAGCATAAATCAAAGATTTCCGTGGTGAGAAACATGAAGAAGTTTATCGAATGTAAAATTTTATGATTATATACTAAATACTCTAAAAATTATTTATTATTAATATCTAAAAGATTACCGATCTACTTAAATAAAGCGATTTGCTTCAAATTTAGGGATATTCATTGGATGAATCCCAAAATAAGAAAAAAGCGAAGATAATCACTCTGAATAGATCGATGTTTGCTTGTTTGATGGTGTCGATGATTGGGATTCCCATAGCAACTCCAATAATTGGAAGTATCTCTAATGCCTCAGCCAGTACTGTGAACGATAA
>JBJMFM010000223.1:0-5484 GCA_045808425.1 Nitrososphaeraceae archaeon
CATCATATACAGATAATGCATGCAGAAGAGTATCGTAGACCAGATTATAATGAAATGTTATCTACTGTATATGGATTGATGAGTAAATATAATGTAGACAAAGTATACATCGATGGTGCTAATCCATCTTTTATAAAATCATTAAAGCTGCAGATAGGTGAAGACCAAGACTATGATAAAGTGATTGCCAGGTATAGATCAGAAAAACTAGGTGATAATTGGAGTCAAGATATGAGAATTGTTCCTGTTAATTTCAATACAGAGCACAGGGCTATGTTAGGACATTGCAAGATGATACTTGAAAGCGAAGGCGGAAGGATTGCTATTAATCCAGAAAGGTTTGACAAATTAATTACTGCATTAAGAACTGCTGTAGATAATGATGGAACACTAGATAAAGAATCAACAGCATATAACGACATATTTGATGCTTTTAGGCTAGCTTTGAAATTCTATCATTTCAAAGATAGCAGTGATTACGATTAAGATCGTCTGTAGATTGTGGTTCTAATATATGCATAATTAAAATGGCTAATTTGTTCTCTTACCCTATTTGGGAGAAAACGATACACTGAGCTTTGGAGTCGAGAACTTTGGTATCGGAATTGCAGCAGCTACGCTGACATCAAGAGGCTGAACCTCAATAGCAAATTCCTTTATAGTAAAGCCCTTCATCATTGCTATACTTTGTATCCAGGCCGCAAGGTCAAAAATAGCGCCTATTAACGCAGTAACAAATTCTCGAAGCTTATCTGCTAGTTCCTTGATTGATGATACAATAAACTCTCTAACATTACTGATTGCAGCCTTTGCTTTTTTTGAGATGCCTTTTATGGCATTCCAGAAAGATTCTCCAACAGTCTTGGCTCTGTCAACAAGTCTACCTAGAAAATTTTTGACTCTTCCTCCTATAGAGGTCACCCCATTTTGAACCTGCGTGAGCAAATCGGAATCAGCTACTTTCCCATTCTGAACTGCAGTGGCGAAAGTTTCAAGTTCACTCCCTATTGTTTGAGATTCAGCCATTGTCAGGACATAGTTAGCTGCTTGAGGATTCATATCCTCAGGTTCAGTTAATTGCTCACCACTTTCTATCACTTTTAACGAATCCTGAACATTGAACGGTGCACCTCCAGTTTGTGGTTGGGTTAAGGATCTAGTTGTAGGTTTTAATTTAGTTGGATTTGACTGTATCTGGCTCATTATCCTATTCATAGCTTTCGTATTAAGAACTACCTGCGCGACATTCATCTGGCCAAGGCTTCACGTGGAGTTGCCAGCTTTCTGAGAGAATCCATTAGTTGTGACATGTGCTTGTCGCGAGTTGTATTTTTAGTCACATACTCTTGAGCTTTTTGTTGTAGCGCAGAATATTCTTGGAACAGCCCTTCTCGTGTGCCTGGCTGTGACATAAGCTTGATCTAACAGACCTCTATTTAAGGTTCAATGATTTCAGTATTCTGCAGATTAATACTTCAGGAATGGCTAAAGGACAGGTGAATTGCTAGGATTGCGAGATATATCAAATGCAAAATAACAAGATACGATGTTCCGTGGGAAACGCTTATGTGTTGACAAATACAAATCTACATTGTAGCTAGCCAATATGATTTAACATCTCAAAATCTTGGGGTATAATAATCAATACTCATTGCGAGATTTGGGTCAAATTAATCGTCAGGTGCATTCGATTGACGGCTTAGATCATCCGATTCCTGGTGTAGGAATTGTGCCTTATCTTTATAGAGGAGTAACCAGATGATTTGACTCTTATTGACACTTGCCTTACTTCAGAGCTTCCTAAGCTTAAGACCTATATTGCTAATTCTAGATATAAAATGGATAACATCCAAGGGATAATTTTGACACACATCCATCCTGACCATATTCAAGCCGCTAACGAGATTTTTCAAAGATGCATTCCTGGCTAGCAATGATTAATAGACCGATGTGATTGAGTTCATGAAAAGTGTGACGACATGAGATGCGAGAACCCTGTCATGAATCAGATCCTCGATGCTTACAAACCAATGTGGTCGCTAAATCATGCCATTTCTCTAATGGGTTGGGACTTTGAGACTTATATGCCTAGGAAAGGCACGGAAGAAAGAGGAGTGGCCGATTCTCAACTTCACATGCTGCATAAGGAGCTTCTGCTAAACAAAGATTTTGTTGGTCTTGTTGAGTCAGCGAAGAAACTGGGGAGCCCTAGCGATTTAGAGAAGGGCATTGTACGAGTACTCAACAGGGAAATAACCAAGCAGATCAAGATACCCAAAGAGTTGACTGAAGCAGAATCTCTGGAAAGAATAAGGGGCAACATGGCATGGAGAGAGGCGAGAGAAAAATCTGTTTTCATGATGTATGCACCCCACTTGACGAAAATGATAGAAATAAAGAAGCAAATCGCTGAGAAGATAGGTTATGAAAAGCATCCGTATGATGCGCTTTTGGATAAGTTCGAAGAAGAGCTTACAGTAGATGATTTGGATAAAGTATTCGGTGCGTTGACTCCGCGTATTCAGAAGATTCTGAAAAAACTCGTAGATTCAGGCAGCCCGTTTTGCAAAGAGAGCAAACTTGGAAAATCAAAGTATGATATCCAAAAAGTTGACGAGCTCAATCATGACATTTTGACTCTCTTGCAATACGACATGGAACGTTTCAGAATGGATGTATCTACTCATCCTTTCACTGAGGCTATGGGCCTCAACGACGTCAGAATAACTACCCGGTATGAAGGGACTGATTTCAAAAAGTCGATATCTAGTACTATTCATGAAGCTGGTCATGCCTTGTATAATCTGCAATGCGATCAGTCATTGTCTGTTACTCCTCTTGAAGGCGGATCTTCGCTTGCGCTCCATGAATCTCAGTCAAGGTTCTGGGAGAATATTGTGGGCAGAAGCCTGCCTTTTGTTCAATTGATAGCTCCCTTGATTAGAAAGCAAGTAAGTTTCGCAAACCAAGCAACAGATGACGAGTTGTACCTGTATTTCAATAACGTCAAGGCTGATTATATACGAGTTGACGCCGACGAAGTTACATACAATCTCCATATAGCAATAAGATATGAGATAGAGAAAAAAATATTTGGAGATGAGCTCAGCGTCTCTGAGATTCCTGAATTCTGGAACGATAGAATGGAGCAACTGCTTGGAGTGAGACCAACTAAGGATTCACAGGGAGTGCTTCAAGATACTCATTGGAGCAGTGGCCTCTTTGGCTATTTCCCAACTTACACTTTGGGAAACTTGGTTTCAGCGATCATTGCTTCAAAGATGCGCAAAGACCTGGAGGGTTACGAGGAAGACATCAAGAGGGGTAATTTCAAGCCTATCAGAGAATGGTTAAGATTAAAAATACATCAGCATGGATCTGTCTATGCCCCCAAAGTGCTTCTTAATAATACCTTCAATGAAGGCTATAACCCGGATTACTTTGTGACCTACATAGAGACCAAATACCTTGGGTCCTGAACCCTAGCCTATTTGATTAAAGCTATATTCTAATTCTTAGCCATATCCATATTCTAATTCTTTTATACTATTTTTTTTGATTTCTTTTGCTAGAAGTGGAGTACTTCGCAGATAACCTTAAAGCTTAGTCAATAGAACCCCGATTACATGAAGGTATCTAATCCCTAGATATATCCCAAATTTATTACCTATAGATAGTAGTTATTCTGATTAAGCTATGGAGCTTCAATCGGAGAAGTCGACATGGGTGGCAAAATTGAGTCAATTTTGGTTCGCATTCCACCGAACCCGGACCAACGTTATCTAATATGTACTAATGTAAAACGTATGTAAATGCGCTATGATATTAACATAGTTGTTTGTTGTTTTCGTTCAAGCTCTTGTAGCCTTGTGGATATAACCAAGAGTTGATCGGATAAGTGCGCTATGGCATCGTCTTTTACTTTATCTCTTTCCCTTAGCGAACTATTGAGATCCTCTAGCTCTTGTACCTTGCTCTGTATGTCTGCTCCTTGTCTTTCTAGTTGGTGAATATTAAGAAATGTTAGATATGGCTCAATCTTTCTAAACAACTTGGCTTTCTCTGATTCTTTTTTGCGCCAGTATGTGCTCCCAGAGTGTCCGATGAACCATTCAGAGTAGTCTGAATAACCGAGGTCAGATATAGTAGTCTTTACAAACCGTCTGAATGAATGAAGTGTTATTTCTCTACGCCTTTCATTGGTTCCGTCTTCTCTATCACCTTTGTTCATGCGATCTAGTGTTTTGCCAAATGATCTAACGAGATCTAGGTATAGATAAAATGGAATTGGCGTTTTTTTGTTTTGATATACTGCAAATACTAAATCAGATTCTATTTTCTTAGGCGTCCTAATCTCTGTAATTGTTTTTCCAGTCTGTTCGTCTTTGTAAGACACTCTTCTAGTTCTGTATTTGTAATCTAACCATGAGTTTAATTGCTGAGCTATTTCTTCAGTTAAAAATACTGTTCTATCTGTTCTAGTTTTGGTATATTCACCTCTTACAAAGAGTCTTGCTGCCTGTGACTCTAAATCTAAATCTTTAATACGAATAGATAGTGCTTCGGTAGCGCGCATTCCAGTTGCTGCCAGCAACATTACATAGGTTTTCAGTCTAATTTCAGAACATGCATTTAAAATATCAATTATGTCTTCTTTTGATAGTGCTTCTTTATTTTTCCTAACTACTCTTGGTAACTTTATTTTTAGTTTAAATTTCCTGGGACTTATATCTACATCATAGTATTCAAAGAAATTCTTTATGGTTAAAACATAGTTTTTTAATGTGAGTGCAGAAATATTATGATATGTCTGCAGATAGCTGATATAGTCATTTAAAATCTCATAAGGATCTTCTAAGCCTTCATTTATCCTTGTTATAATATTATCTAAGATGGTCTTTCTCTCAGCGCCATTTTTAGTTTTGTACCTTCCAATAACAAAATTTTGAAAATTAATTAATCTGATATAATATTCATGTGCTGTTTTCTTATTCATTGTACGTATATTTCTAATGTATCTGTCTAGAGCTGTAACTGTTCCTTCTAATTGATCTATGCCATTATCTAGTTGTGTTACTGCTGTTACTGTTTTCTTTTTGTTTACCAACGATCTATGTTCGATATTATTCCGTCCAAGTAGTTTAAATAGATTTTGTATTGTTAGATTTTTATACACATACTATTGTAGAATAGTTATATACCTTCTAAATACTAAACTATTAGTATTCATATTTACGTTATGGGACATAAATTATAGTGCCTGAATACTTTTGAGAAGCAGCTTATAAAACAACGTTGCCTTAACCTGATTAAAAACAAAACCTTAACATATACTAATCTTAGTACAAACAATCATTTGTTATACTTACACATAATAAACTGAAAATAAATATTCACATCTAAAACATATAATAATGATAATTAGTAAAAACAATACTTCCATGTAAATACTTAGTTTCCATTTTGTTTCTAACTGTAAATTGA
>JBJMFM010000224.1:0-2943 GCA_045808425.1 Nitrososphaeraceae archaeon
ATCTGAAGATACATATGCAAAGTGACAATAAATCAGATGATAACTATCACAAGCTATCGGAACAAGAAATTCAGAGTGAGCTTAACAGGCTTCAAGGATGGACTATAGTTAATGGCAAATTAAATCGAAGCTTTGAATTTAGTAGCTTTGTGGATGCATTTAGTTTTATGACAAAAGTGGCATTGGCTGCTGAAAAGATGGATCATCATCCAGAGTGGTTTAATGTATATAGCAAGCTTAGCATTGAATTGGTAACACATGATATCGGTGGAATAAGCAATTACGATATTAAATTAGCAGGGATTATTAACAAACTTCATGAAGAAAAGTAAAATGATTGATAACAAGTTTTTCACTATATTGCTTGGTACGATTTTTAAAATATGACTAACTAATACAGGATAACCCGCTATTTTTTACTTATTTATAGTTGTTGCTTATAATAATAATGTCATGAAAATGCAGATAACTAAGCCTATTGTCAAACGTAAAATCAGAGGTGTAAAGTTCATTAGAAATGGCAGAGGTTTTTCAAAAGCTGAACTAAATGAAGTAGGGATAATTAATATTAGTATAGCTAAGAGCAGCGGCATACCAGTTGATTTACTAAGAAAAACAAAAAACCCAGAAAACGTTGAACAATTAAAGCCGATTGCAAAAGATATCTTAAATTTGAGAAAAAAACAGGGAAAAAGGAACGCTAAACACATAAAAAAACTATAATCCGAGCCTATTACATCCATTGTTGTTTCCTCTCAATCTCCTGCATTCTAGCTGTTAAAGCCATGACTTGGTCTGATAATTGTGCTATAGCATCATCTTTCATTTTATCACGATTTCTCTAGTTGATGATAGTGTCCGATGTGTCTCTGAAGTCTCAAGGCTTTATTTAATCATTGAATTTCTTATATGCTCAATAGTTTAACAATTCCGTAGATTTGTTGACCCATAAAATGGGCTTGGGTATCTTTATCTTCAAGACTAATGGCAATTGTTCTACCATTTGAGATAACTATTGCTGTATGTACATTATTCCATGCCTTCTTGCCATTTGTTCCAACATCTGAAATACCTGAGATAGATATGCTCTTAGTTGGACTAAGTTGAATTATAGGAGTGTTATTATTATTATTGTCAACTCTAAAATTACTTATTTGATGAGTATGGTTGCTAGTTCCACCATTCGCAGGACCCGTGTAAAAGTTAGCTGTAAAGCTTGCTAATTTCCCTTTATCTACATTCATACTCCAATCACCTGATAGAATAAATTTCTGCACAGTAGTCATATCAACTGTTTTAGTTTTTGGTGACATTCCTAGAACTAGAGAACTTATTGCTCCATTCATACCAACTGTATTGATAGTAGTAGACTTTGGTACAGTTGTAGTTGCTGCAGTTGTGGTTTGTGCTAATGCTTTCTTAGTTTGTATTTGTTCTTGCAAAGATGCCATTACAAGTAAAGCAGTTATTATTATGACAAATTCTGCGATATTCTGTTGCCTCATTAATGATTGCTATAGAGAACTTTTATTTAAGATTGAAATTCTTATGGTCATATTTCAATATCCATTGTAGCTGTCTTAGTAGTTAATTGAGAGCCATTATACGTAAAGAACTAGATTGATGTTATTCAAATCATAGTTAACTTGTTCTATAGAACATAGTCAACAACAGCAGCGAAGTAGACATGTACCTTTAGATTCAACTAGTGTTGGACAAACAATATTCTAGACTTTTTTGATGGGTAACAAAAAATGCCATCACTTGGGAACAGAGTTAAGTCAAAGATAAATAATAGCTGTCTAGTGAGCAAGCTAGCAATGAACTATGTCAAGTAGTAGAAAAGAAGCTGTAATTTTAGCGGTTATATTATTCATGGCTGTAATACTGATTTATAGTTCAGTCGCCAAATTTGATGCATTTGCGAGATCTAGTACAATTTCTACTGGTTGTACAAAAAGGGATCCAACCAAACCCGGTGCGACATCATTGTATGTGAACTGTACTTACCAAATGGTTATCCAGTTACCAATAGATTATCCACTATTATGTACTTCACTTTCTTATTTTTATAATACTAAAATATACTAGTGTGTGATGATTTTATATACTCAGAAAAATCAACTAAGAATGTTCTTAGTAGTAGTTACAGCATCAAGTCTGTTCATTGTAACATCTCTAATTAATCCAATAGGTCAAATATCAGAGCAACAATATGTATTTGCTCAAAAGAATACTGTTTTACTAACAGATAATAAAACAAGCGCCACTAATACAACTTTTCCTCGCATCCACAATTATGCTTCACTTCCACCCGCTCCAGTCAACTCATGGATTATAGAAAGCAATAATGGAGTGGTAGTAGTTGATACTCAGCGCCAATTTTCTGAAGCTAAAAACGTTCTAAAAGAGATTGAAAATATAAACAAACCTATCCTAGGTGTTAGTTTCACACATCCCCATCCAGATCATATAAACGGGGCAGCAGCGTTGTTAAATGGAATTACCAATGTACCAATATACTCAACCCAGTCGGCATTTAACGTTCTGAAAAATGATACTGGAGGGTACATAGCCTTATCAAAGCAGCTACTACCCCATAACGAGTATTCTAAGCAAGTAGTATTACCTAACAGAATTATAAGCTCAGGAGAAAATATCACAATTGATGGAATAACTTACCATTTTGATGACCTTGGGATAGGAGAGGCTGATGATATGATGGTAATTTATCTTCCATTGCAGAAGTTAATTTTTACTGGAGACATAGTCAATAATCATATGCATCCTTTCTTTGCAGGGGCAATTAGTCCAGAAAGCCGTTCACATATTTCAGAATGGATTAAACAGATAGAATATCTACAACAAAAATATCCGGATGTAAAAATTCTTTTTCCAGGACATGGCCCAAGTGGCGTAGCAAAGGCTTTACTAGATGAACAA
>JBJMFM010000225.1:0-8736 GCA_045808425.1 Nitrososphaeraceae archaeon
CATTTTCTTCTTTCTCTAATAACACTATGTGTTTATAAGTATATTAATCATCTAAAAGGTGGCTGTCAATTCTCTGTCAGTATATAAACAACGATTGATGACTAATGCCGTTTGCTTAGACATAAGAGAGAAAAATCATCAAGGCCTAAGGCCATACGTCTTCTCATAAGGTGGATTTATGACATAACATTTGCATTAGAAGCATTAGGCGCCCTCTTAGTATAACTTCGTAAAAACGCTTGTCACAAATAGTCTAAAGCTTCAGATATCTACACACTAAAACTAGAGTTAATACCAATAATAGCTCTTTTCTTGCTTTGATGGCATAAAATGTTTCTCTATTTCATCTAGTCTTTTTATTGAATCATTATTCTGTCTAAGGCTAGAAAATGACGAATCATTTCTAATTTTTTGTAAAAGCATGATAACTTGTTCATTTGTTACTCCCTGCTTTATGTCATAGCTTATTTGTCTGCAAATGCTAGTTATTCTGCCATATCGTTTATTCTGTCTTTTCTCCCACTTGGTAGCATTCTCTGACAGTCCTGTTACAAACTTGATTATTGTCTTTTCCATGTGCTTGACATGCCATTCTCTCATAGGAAAACTGTTTTGTATCAAAAAACATCATCACATATCATATTATTATATATGTTAAACTAGGATATATGTAACATGTTTCGAAAGTAACAATAAAACACTGGTTTTTATGTAAGAAAAACAGTTTTTAGACAATAATGCTGGCATTTTATTCTTTAGGACAAGTTACTGTGAATTTATATTGTTCTTTTTAGAATTCTAGCTAAATCGAGTAAATTATTTTATTATTCTAATACGAAAGAGCATTAGCATACATCAGATAGTGCAATGCATAGATGAAATCTAGAAAAGTAGAGGAGGTATTTCCAAGGTGTCAATGAACTCGCCTAAATTGGACGATGTAAGAAAATCGTATAAGAGACATTCTTAGGCGACTCCGTGAGTATAGAAAAAGGGCTGCATTATTTAAAAAGTTGTATTAATCTTATCACTATAGTGCATGAAGATGAATAATAGTTAATGAAAAAGAGTATTAGAGATTCACAACAAACAAATTCAAAATTTGGTACATCATCTTCTTCATCAGGAGAAACTGAATTAACAGACACAGCGTATGATATTTTGAAAGTTTTGGGCAAGGATGCGGACTTTATGATACAATTGAGACTTATATCAGAGATGCACAGAAAGCCAATAAAACAAAGGTGGTAGAAATATGGCAAACAATCAAAAAAGATAGAAAAAGACACATGCATGTGCTTAAAGAAGCTTTAGAGGAAGAGATACACGGGTAAACAAGAAAATGCTAAAATAGATATATTCTGAATTATGTGTTGTTTAATTATCATGAGTATACCAAATATGATGAAAATAATATAACGCATTTTATCGAGCCTTCCCTGCTTAGACAGCCTACACCGTCAATTTAGCACAAGCTACAAATGATGTGTGATATAGTTGTGGGGCTGCCACAGTTTCCCGTTAATTTGTTACCATCAATAGTAACACTGCCGTCAAAGCTATAACTTCTAAGATAAAGAAGTAACGAATAGAGCTGGTAAACTAACTAACGCAACAACGAGGCGGGGGAAGCATTTTTCGAAGAGATGTCAAAAACAAAGGCGGCATAGTGGATAGTTCCCAAGATCAGATATGACAACAACTAGTTACAACAATTAATGGAGAGGGGATTGGCAGTGTGGCTTCATAGCATAACTGCCGCATACATTACTTAGGATTTCATTTGATACCTAGCAATTTTAAATATGCATACCTACTAGCTCCTTTTCCACATGGTTGACGATATAAGAGTAATAGATCAAGATATCAAAAGAATTCTGGTAGAAAGAGACATTACAACATTAAAGCAGGTATTTTATAGGATTTTGTGTTCTGAGATTCGAAATAATGACACAAGGATCTTCATTCCACACAAATTATTTACTCAAGATCGTTTACAAAGTTATCTATCCAATAAGGAATTAGAGTTTGGACGCCAACTACTAGAATCTGAAGACTACAATGTATATAATACAATAATTGAATTGATTATTCATGAACTGATTAGCGATGGAATCATAGTAAAACAACAAAAACAATCTACACATGATAACCCGGAGGAAAGATACGAAGCAACACAAAACCTAGACAGAATATGTAAGGACTTCAAGGATAGTGGGCTATCTTTTAAAGACGATCCTTAGTAAAGTAAAACAAATAAATGCTTATATTTTTTGATGTAGCATATATATGCAAGAGAGAAATAGAGATGAGAGGAACGGAAGATGGAACAAAAAACACCACTTGAAATCAATGACCACTTAAAGATATTTGGTAAGCACGCAGATGAGGTTGATTATGATAGTATTGGCCCCTGTCCCCTTTGTGGTTCACGTATAGATGAATTCAACTTCTGTGCTTGTGGTGGAAATTTGGGTGCTGATTAACATAGCTTTTCATCAGTCTTTTTGAGTAACAATTCCTTTGGTTGGTATATGCATATATCCATCTTTAGAGCTAAAAGCTGAACCACCTAGTTTTAACTGATTGTCTAGAGACAACAAAAACTTCATTTTGGACTGTGGTAAAAGGCTGATGCTCTTCCTTCCTATCAAACACAAATGGAGGTAGGTATCGACGGTGGTTAATGAAATTGTCTATTTAAGAAATTCGGGGCAACATTTCTATTCAAAAAATCATCGCTAGAAATGCTAGATCTTTACAATTCAAATTCAACGTAATGACCTCATATACGCATATCCTATACTCTATCCTATGACCAGGTATACTCATACAAAGAACTATTATTTGCATGGTGTAGGATATACTGAGGTCATCATATGCCTATTCAGAGCGTCTGGAGTAATAGGTTTATAATATCTGCAATAATTCAGGGTGCAATAATCACAGGACTTACTATATCAGTTGTTTCAATTCAGATGTTATTCTCTTCTAAAATAAATATCATTCAATTTCTCTCTCTGTCATTTGAAGGCCCAGCTAAATGGTTCTTTTTGGGATATATTTTTTATATGATATTGGTAGTAGCGATAGCAGTAACAGCGACTTTTTACCACCATCTTGAGATCGATATGAGAAAAAGGATTCGTGGATTTAAATCTGTACTTGTATGGATTCATTTTGTTGGAATGAATGTAGGAGGCGCTGCTACAACGCTAACTATGATATTTGCCGGGTTAGTAGGTTCTAATATACTTTCAGTCATTACAAGCGGAGCTAGTGCTTCTTCTGTTTCTCAGTTACAACCAAATGTTGGAGTAATGGTGCAATTTATTCCTCCTATATCTGCATTTGCAGGTGTACTTAGTATAGGTGTTATAGCGGGTGGTATAGCCTACATTATAACATATTTACAAAAATCGGATGACGAAAAATTGTAAGAATATTATATTATGTGGAAGGTACTCTCAAATTTAATTCTGGGAGCAACAACTGACCGTATCTTAATTTATATGCTGGATTGATTCCGGCTACTTATTTGCCATGTTGGATGGTGGATAATATTACATAAAAAATGGGGGCAGAATCGTAGTTAGGGACTCAATGAACTAGCCTTGATACAAAATTATTTGCATATATACAACTTTGTAGTTAATGAAATTGTCTTTTTAAGAAATTTGGGGGCAACATTTCTATTTTTCACTGGCCACTCATCGTCTAGATAGAGAATATAGCTGATGTGACTGAAGAAACAAACGAAAACATGGCTTTAATTAATAGTCTCACTGTCAAAAAGAAGAGAATGCGATTAAGTAAGACATAACACTTGATTAGTTCTCCTATATCTAGAGTAGTATACTATAAGGTATATGGATTCAAAGAAAAAGATTCATGCAAAGGTGATGGAAAACTTGACAGATGCAGAACCAAATAAACTGGTTGAAGGCTTAAAGAAGATAGAAGGGATTTAGTTTTTCGGTAGTCTCAAGTGCTAGATGCCGTGTAGAAATGACCCTCGCACCAATATAGATAGTTTCTATAATTGCAATTCTCACACTCATACAGTTGCTTACGATTGTGTTCTGAGTCTCTATCATCATCTTCGCATGGTTCAAGATAAGCATGTATATAGCCACTCTCTGGAGGATAAGCAGTATAATGACGTCCACAGTTTTGACATAAAAATGTGTGAGAACGTGACCTGATGATGATTTCTTTGCCATTGTTTACCTCAATGTCCTTTTCTCTTTAAAATCCATATCTTGTTGCTTTTTTCGTGGCCTGTCCCAATAGGGACTCTTACGCTTTGGACAAGCTCTTGGGGGTTCTCCTTCTTTAGGTAACCATATGTGGCCGCATCAAGTTCAATCTTACCTTTTTCAAATGTTCATGTTTCATCTGGGGAAGAATCCAAATTTTTTTCTGCATGTTTGCCAATCTTATCAAAAATATTATTGTTATTGTGTTTATAAGAATTGTTCCTAGTCGGTCTTCTGAGTGTACCTATAGTAATCTCGTTGATTTAGTTGTAGTTATTGACTATTGTATATCTCTAGACATTTTACGAGCAGTTTTCATACGCTCATTTTTTAGATCACTGCTTTGTTCTGGTACAGATCTAGGTTCGTCTCCTACCTGTCCACTAGTCGCATCATTTAGTGCTTGATCACGCTTTAGTGGGTACTTCCTTTCTACACTCATTATCTGTATAATATGCAATCTAGTTAATAGAGTTATCCGTAAGCGATTAGGACTTTAGATATTATGATAAGTCTATTTAGGGTTATGGTTAACTTATAAGGTCTTGAACAAAAACACAGTGATATTTATAGCAAATGAAACTGAGCAAGATTGGCAATAATTTTTATTAAATGATTCAGCTTCACTCAGCTAGCAATACATCTTTTCTGCTTTTGAGGTATCAAAGCCTGTAGTATAGATTCCTGTATACTTCAGTGTAATGTAATGGTGAAATATTTGCATTCTTGTTAGATGAGTCTGGACTGGGAGGAGGATGAGGAGGAAAATGAAGCAGAACTATTAGAAATGCTGTTGAGCTATCTATCGAGTCTCTCTTTGTCATATGGATAACACATACGAATTCAGAGTCCACCAATTGCGTGTAGAAGTCGGAACTGTTCATCATCTGCGTCTATTATAGGCAATAGGGTTACCATGAGTTCATCTAATCCTGAGGCGAGAAGCTCTGAAAACCGCATAGTCACTATGTCTTCATCTCCAGATATAACCAAACTGTCTACTAGACCATCAGGCGCAGCGCCACCAACTGTCGTAGGAAAGCCTGCACTGGTGAACATTTTGACATAGAAGGGATATCTAGCGTACATATCAATCAATTGATGTCCCGCTGCTATTGCTGAGTGGCGATCTGTGGTAAGTGCTACTAGAACATGTGCTATTAATGAAGGAGGAGCTGATCGTCCTGTGATAGCTGCTCCTTTCCGTAATGACGGCAATCCTGTACGGAGTAGATATGGAACAGGGCATAACCATGAAAGTGCTCCGTCTGCGATTTCCCCAGCCAGCTGGAAGGCCTTCTCTCCTAGGGTCGAAATCAATATTGGAATCCGCGGAGTACTAGGTGATGTGACTTCAACGTTAAAGAACTCGCCATGGTAATTAACTTTCCCTTCCCACAATATGGCACGCAAAACCTCCACGTATTCACGTAGATGTGCTAACGGTTTTCTCTGCGGCAACCCAAAGATGCCTTCTATAATAGAGCTATGACTGGGTCCTATCCCAAGCCGCAACCGGCCTGGTGCAATATCATTCAAAACCAAAACCTGCTGGGCCAAAGCCAACGGGTGGCGTGGATAGGTCTGTACAATTGCAGTGCCCAAACGCACTGCAGATGTTTTTACGGCGGCAGCTGCAAATATCGTCAATGTATCCAGATATTCTTGGTTCATCCAGATTTGTCTAACCTTGGCTGCCTCAGCTGCTGCAATTTTCGTTATAGCTGCTGCTGCGTTCATTGAGTGGCCACTCAATGGTCCCACTCCCCCACCTACAACAAATCCTATATGCTCCTTGATTGACTTCATAAGTTCTATTGCTTGTAGAACTTCATTGTGGATTTAAATGGATTTTGCTCATCATGTTCTCTATGATATAGTTGCTGTAGACAAAAGATAGCGGCAGATACTGAATAATTCATTTACCTACTAGCAATATCCAAAGTTATAATTTGATTTCTTACACAGTAGAAGAATAATATGGCCATAAAGCTCAAGTCGCTACGGCAATCTCAGGGACCATCTGATGGTTTTAGAATATTGATTACACGCTTTAGACCGAGGTATGTGAAAAAAGAAAATGAGAACTGGGATGCATGGTATAGAGAATTAGCACCAAGTAGGCAGCTATGGTATGACTACTTTAAGTCAAATAAAATAGATTGGAATCAATATAGAGAACAATTTATTGAAGAGATGATGAATAATCCAAAATCAACAGAATTGATACACTGGTTGTCCAATTTTGAAGATCATAATAATAACAAGAACAATAAGAATATAACATTAATCTGTTTTTGTGAAAACGAAAAGAATTGTCATAGAAGTATAATTAAGGAGCTAACTTTGAATTACTACTTACAGAAGCAACTATAGGTAAATCTATCATGTAAGGATAACCTAAGTAACGTATGATACCTGATTATTGTGATTCATGCCATTAGATCTATATCCCAAACATAAATTATGTAATCTGCTCTATTATCCATTCTTTGAACTTTGTAATTGCAAATACTTCAGATTGCTTGATAAAGGCAGGATCTTTTATCTTCCATTGATCCTGAGGAATAGAATCAAAAAACTCTTGCATGCACAAAGTAAATCTAAAGCGTAAATTCCTTGGATTTTCAATTATTTCATAGCGACATAATATACCAGCAATCTTTGCAAATGCAGTATCATAGTCTCTTTTAAATGAAGGCATTTCAAAAGCCTGATACAATATTGAAGTTATTGCATCTAGATCTTCACGTATGGTAATCAAGTGGTATTATTGCACTAATCCAACATCACTCCTTATCTAATTTTCTGTGTGTATATGTTACTAAGCAAAACCATAAAGCTAAGCATCAATATTATACTATTGAGCGTGAAAATGGAACACCTACTCAAAATCATGCATAGGAAATGGAACATTTGAGTTTGGATATGGAACAGCAGAATCAAGAACAACAGGTACAATGGAGGAGAGATAAAGTACAAGAGCTTTGCAGTAAAGGATATACCCAAAGAGAAATATCTCATGTGCTGCAAGTTGGAGTGGCTACTGTCAATAGAGACATATCATATCTTAGGAATGAAGCCAAAACCAACATCAAAATATACATTGACGAGCGGCTGCCAGAGGAGTATGAGAAATGTCTTGTGGGATTAAATGCAATAACAAGAGAAGTATGGAATACAGCAAAAGCACAGAAGATAAACGCGAAAAGATACAGGCATTATCTTTAGCTAAAGACTGCTATTCCATGAATCTAGATTTGCTTACTAATGCTACTGTGGTAGATGATGCTGTTAGGTTTGTATTATAACACAGTAAATCTAATCATGATGTAGAACATTATCAAAAGGAAGAAAGAGCAGAAGAAAGAATGACAAATGAGGTTTTCTAATACTAGTAAAAAGTGTATTTGTTGTTTATGGACAGCTCCATTCAAATCGAATGTGCTTACTTGGTTGACCTTTTCTTTCCCATTTAAAAACCATTGCATCTGCTTAATCAGCAGTGGATTTTCCCCATGTTGCTGTTGTTCCTGGACCTACTTCGCTTCCAGGTGGATTAATAGTTTGTGCTAGTTTGCCAGGAGGAGTCATAGGTCCTGTTAATGCTTCAGCCTTTGCTAATACTCTTCCTCCAATAACTGAGGTCATCTGCTATTTCAAATTTAATTGGAGCGAATTCAAGTCCTCGGAGCTCTCCTATAAGCTTCGCAAATTCAGCCATGAAGCCATCAGCCTTTCCACTAAAAATCATTTGCAGAGCCTCCGGCTGCCATTGACTGGCTTTCTCATCGAAAAAGAGCGCTGCAGTTACCTTTGTATTACCACCTGCCCAGATATTACCAATAAAAGCTTCCAAGTCCTAACACATTCAATCCATCAAGCGATGTTTCACCATATTGGCCTTTCTGGATATGCCACACGAGAACACCTTCACAATCATCATAAGTCGGAGCTTGAGCGAATTCACATGGACATAGCATATCGCATTTACATACATCGAAAAAGTCTCCTGAAACCTTCCAATTTGGAATATTATTATCGGCTGCTTTCCATAGGATTTGATGCAAAGGGAACTATTTTAGCATTTTTACATCTCTACTAATGCAAACAGTAATCGACTATGCTTTTAAGTTTGTATCTCAGAAATCCGAAGAGAAGCTAAAGTCATCATCTCATAGTAATAGCAATGAAGATGAGAAAGAAGAATCAAAAGAACCTGATCATGATGAAGATGAATATCAGTTAGAGGAAAAGCAAGAAGAGCAAACTGGAGAAATAACAATAAAGGAATCCATAGAATTCTATATCTGTCTACTATAGTGGTCGTTTAGGGAAACGTTTTACATGCAAGTGTTCCTTATACGTGGAATTGTGTTATTGCCAATATCATAGCCTTTTTGTCGAAGATACTTTAAAGTCAATTTATACACTAGTTCATCATAGTCTGTTACTTCCAATACTCTTTTCCATGAAA
>JBJMFM010000226.1:0-5466 GCA_045808425.1 Nitrososphaeraceae archaeon
GTCAAGCAATAAGTATAATTAATGAAGTTAGAAGAAAAGATAATAATATACTATATTCTGCCGGGAAAAATCCAATGGGATTAGCTGCTACTATTCTTTACTTATCATGTCTTAAAATGTGATCCAGAATTTACATACATATACAAGCAACTGTTTTGGTTCATACTACTAATTGAGATAATCGTAGTGCATTAGGAGAACAAAAACATTACTATTTTGAGAAACTAAATAGTCAAGGATTAGTTTCTCATACTCATAGAGAGGTTTGTCAATTCCATCTTTATTTGGTAAACCAATAATGTGATTAAAGCAGCAGTCTCCATTTGTTTTAATATCCTCTAACTTATGTTCTCCTTGACGCCATATCCAGAATGGTTTATTCTGCAATCTTCCAAATAGCCCAGACTGTTCCTGTGCTGTTGCTTCTAAACTGACTCTCTCTTTAAGATCCTTAAATGTCAATTCTTTTGTAATTTGTTATGGTGCCATTAGCTTTAGGTTTTTCTGCTATGGCCATATTGTAAGCTTTTAAGTCATTTTAGTGTTACACTTGGGAATCCTTCAGCCTCAAGGGAAGTAGGAAGAATACCTGGCAGGAATCCAAACCCAATTACTATGCCATGTCACAGAGTAGTGATGTCAGATCGTAAGGTTGGCGGGTACGCTCACGGAAGCGATAAAAAGATAAAATTACTTAAAGAAGAAGGTATATCCTTCACCGGCAAAATTATTAGCGATTTTAAGAAAGTAAGAGTATATTAAAAAATAGGGAATGGCTGAACACTTCTTGTTAAGTAATTATCTACTAAAAATTGAGGATTAGGAACAAAATTATACATCCTGATCGCAATTGCAGATAAAGAAAATAGAAATGAAACGGCTAATAGTATGATACCTATGAAGTAGGGAATATTAGTTGATTGGAAAGGAGGAAGCCTTCAGTTTGCATGAGTCCTTATAGGAAGTAATCTTGTTCTAACAATTTTCAATCATTTATATGCTGGTATTACTCAACCGGACATACATATTCGTGTTCTTGGTTCACGTAATACAGCTAGTCCCATATTTCACGTCTTTATCATATCTCTATGTCTATGAAATGCTAATCAGTTCCTTTTCTTTGAATGAATTTTTGACAATGCATATTGAATAAGATATTTTTGGTCGTCGACTCCTTTGTTTTTCCAATAGTATTTGCTAACAATGTACGATATGCCATACCAAATGGCGCTGTTTACCACTATCGTGAAAGGAAGGCCATAATAATATGTCATAATTGTACCTGTTATAACACCGCCTATCAGAAATGGTATTTGGCGTCTTAATATTGACTTTAGAACTATATCCATGGCAGACGGCTCTTTTTCTCCATCTTGGTATTCATATTGCTTGTTTGGTTTATTAATATTGTAGAATTATAGTCATTTTGCTTTCATTAGTGAAATACGGTAATTGTAGTCAGAAAGGTGGCGGCGGCAGTATTGGCCATAGGCGTCCGGTGAAGGTTCTATTAGTTTTAACACGTTATGATATAAAAGCAAGTCCATGGTCAAAATTGGTAATCTTTTTCGTTGTATATATGGCCATATGACAGGAAGACCTACCAATTTTAATTGGATTATTGAAGATAAACTAGCCGGCTGTGGAATGCCCACCTCTTTGCGTGAGATAAAATGGTTAGTCAAAGAACATGGCATCAGGAGTATAATTACAATAAAGGAGAAGGTATTAGTATTGCAAACCCGTTGCTTCTTTAAAGTCAGTCAATAGCCTGAGCTGAGTATTTGAGTGTTTGAGGCCAGTACTGCTTAAATGATGATGAACAGAAGGTAAATAGGTTTGAAAGCAATATTGTTGGCAGGAGGGAGTGGCACTAGAGCGAGACCCTTTACGGACTATGTTCCTAAGGCTATGTTTCCACTGGATGGAAGGCCTATAATAGATTATCTCGTGAAATACATAGCGCAATTTTCCCAAATTAATGAAATAATCATAGTATGTAACTTCGATAGTTTTGGCAAACAGATAATTAACTATTTTGAAGGAAAACAGCCTATCGTGGGTAAACCTATAATATTTGTTGAAGATAAAAATAATGGAACTGGCGGCTCATTATTAAAGATTGAAAAATATGTTACACAAGATGAATGCTTCTTGGTATGGTTTGCAGATAACCTCTGCGCACTAAAGATAGAACAAATGATACAAAAATATCACCAGGTAAATATGAAAAGTGGAAGAAAAGGAAGCATTGGTATGGTTGTAGTTCGAAAGCGAAGACGCGAGGAAACAGCTCGAGTTATTTTAGATGACTCCCGAATCAAAGAGTTTATGGAAAAGCAGAGAGTAAAACTCGAACAACCAGAGGCAGTTGGCATATACCTATTTAGCAAGAGGATTTTTGAATATTTACACAAAATATCAACAGAAGGATTTGCTAACTTTAATTTATCTTATGATAGACCTACTAAAAAGGTACGTATATCAACGCTTGATTTGTCCCATGATGTATTAAGCAAAATTCCCGGTACTGCAGATCTATTTTCCTACGATATTGGTGATGACATAGAATGGTTAGATGCAGAATCACCAGCGCATTTAGATAGAAATAGAGATATTGTAGAAAAAATACTATTTCAAATGCATTCTGTTAGTTAGTCAGTCAGGAACACCTGCGATATTCATCCGTAGACCAATGATAGCCTTCATCACAATTATCGTCAACGTCATATTTGAAAGTAATAAACAGTTTCTGCCTAGTTTTTATATCATATTTGTTGGTTCTAGCTTAAAACTTGCCTTCAACTTTGAAAATTAGATCCAATATACCTTGTAGTAATAGTTGCAGGCCAAGAATAAAAGATACACTAACCCATTAATGGTAAAGGCAAAGCTAGGAAAGTAGAAGTCAACGTATTAAATACAACATTGACCTTTAGATTCAAGCAAGAAGAAGGTTACTAATAGTTCTTCTGAAAGCTAGTATATTAAAAACATCATTATAATTTATCAGATGAGCAGCGGGAAAATACAGAAACCCGCTCGTGAACTCGATATTGTTTTTGTTGTGGTGGCCGGAAACAGTCATCAAGAATTATCATTTATGTGTTAAAAGAATTTCTGGGTCTAAGAGAGAACAGCTATGCCTAAAAGTTAGTTACGTTAGCCAATTAGTTCTCTCAATACATAGTAAGCACTTAACAAATGTATTGCTTTATCTGTTGTTTTGTATGCTTTCATATCTTTGTAGTCAATATATTCTATCAATTCGTTTTCAATTAAAGGTACGATATATTCACGTAGCCTATGGTACGTTAAAAATGAATTGTAATATATTGTCTACTTTGGCGCCTCTCCGCTTGCAGCTGTTGTAAAATTGCTCCAATTATGTCTGCTTTACATCTGTATTTACGCTTGACAACATGGTTTTCTATAATTGTTGTATCGGTTCTTTGAGCTGGTACGTTTATTGCCAGGAAAGACATACTTTATCAGAAAACTAGACTAGCATAACATACTAGATAATACTATAAGAATTGTGACAGCGACAATAACCCTTTACAATTAAGCCTTTATTTTATCTAATTTCAGCTAGCACTACTCCAAGTCATGCTAGTCTTTGTTGTTGTTATTAGTAGTGAGATCGATAGCGCTGCTATAATAGCAATGACTGCAAATACTCTGCCCGCTAATTGGTTATTTGTGGATAAAAGCTACTGGCGTAGCGATGATTAACTTACCACTTTAGTGCCTAGCCATGTGAAACATTCTTGGATTTAGGTAGGAATAGTAGAAGTAGCAGGTCAGAGAAAAAGCCACGCCATGATGACGATAATAATATTGGTTGCCTATACTAAGGAGTAGTTACGTCGCGTGTCTATGTATATATGATTGGCGTGTGAAGCCTTCCTGCCTGCTGACTAATAGGCTATTTCATTTATTGGATAAAAGCTACTGGCGTAGGTATGATTAACTTAAGACTTTAGAAATGTTGTGTTATACTATTTATTGTGCTTTGGTGGTAGTTGAGTGTTGTTACCATCAAAAGGAATATGAATGTAAAGCGTACTAACTGCTGGTAAATTCTGGTATGAGTGGATCAGGTCTACTGTAATAGCATGTGATTCATACTGCTTTTATTTGCGCATCTGGATAATTAAGCAATATATATAATATCAACAGGAAGCGCAGCAATGAAATTCTTTATGCACAAAAGTTTTAGGTTTGAGCGTGGTTATACTCGATATTACGCACATTGAAAAACACTGCACTAACCATAAATGAAAGAAGACAAAAGCTTTGGACGTTACTAACTAGAGGAATGAAGCAACTATTAAAATCATCCATTGCAGAAGTCCAATCGAACTGAGCTATTTTGAATATAATGGTAATGTAAGAACAACCGGTCTCCTTGAATAAGAGATTATCATTTATAAATTTATAAAAAAGTGTATCAGTGGCTCATTAATAAGACCCATGCTTTTATGAACAATGCTATGTTACCTGCTTACGGAGCAGACGAATTTAAGACAAAACCAATTGGAATTGAAACTGTAGTGTATAAAATGATGTGATGCTTTTAACAAATAAATACTCTAAAACAGAGAGGTAACATCAGTTGTATTGAGGATAAATCAACTGCTGCATACTGCTATAAAGCATGTATAACCTGTTAACTAATTAATTAGTCACACATGGAAGACTAAATGGTACTTTGTCTAGTCTTCAACATCAAATTCCTTAGGTACATAAGCAGTTGCAGTAGAACTCTTTGTTGAAACTGCCTTAAGTATATCTTTATCTGTAATTATTCCAACCATTTTTCCGTCATTATCAATTACCGGAAGCCGTCGAATATTATTGCCATGCATAAGTCCTATTGCATCACTTATTGTATTATCTGGTTTAATTGAAATTAGGTTGGTACTCATTAATTCTCTTATGGGTGTTTGAGTAGTAAACAGGTCAGCCTCACCGATCTTCCGTATTATGTCTCTTTCTGTAATTATTCCCACCTGTTCATTTCCGCTCACTCCTCTTTTGACAATGACTACACCACCTAGATTATTTTCATTCATAATTTTACAAACTGACTGTATAGTTTGATCAATGCCTGCTGTCATGACTGTTTTAGTCATAAAATTAGAGACCGGAATAGTATCAATATCTCCAGCGGCAGATTTACCTTCTTCTATACCCATTATTATCTGCAAAAGACCATGACTATCAGATTAATATTTCCAAACAGGCTTATATTATTGGGCTGCGGCGCTTAACTTTAGGAATAGAGTATGATATTATATCCCAAAATATGCTAATACGATTCATTTCGCAAAACAATTTGACTGCTTTTACATAATTCCTCAAGGTGCCAGATGTAATCTCTGCTTTGTCTATCCTCTCCATTTCAAAGAAAATAAATCTAATTACCAAATCTTCAAGTTCTTCCAGTCGTAGGTCCACTCA